>NZ_JBFBCE010000029.1:0-105784 GCF_040689595.1 Streptosporangium sp. NPDC051023
CCTCACCGCACAATCGTCCCCACCCCCCCGCTCTCCCGTTCGGGGCCGGGTGGGTGCTGCGGGGGGGCGGCGCCCGGGGCCCCCGCCCCGCCGGGCTACGGGAAAGGCGGAGCGGAGGCCCGGCCGGTCTGAGGGTGCCGTCAGACGGTCAGGCGGCCCGTCAGGGGACGGACAGCACGAAGTCGAACGTGGCGGTGCCGCTCTGCACCTTCATGAGCAGGCGCGGGTCGTAGATCGTGTCCGTCTGGTTGCGCGGCTCGCCGGGGAAGTAGAGCTGCGTGGTCAGGATCGGCCTGTTGGGCGCCTGCGCCTTGACGTGGATGTGGCGGGTCCGGCCCGGGTACAGGCCAGGCACGATCGTGGTCAGGGTGAAGACCCCGTTGGCGTCGGTGAACAGGTGACCGCGGAACCGGAAGCCGGTGTTGTCGTAAGTGCCGACGTTGTCCGCCTGCCAGAAGTCCAGCAGCACCTGCGCCAGCGGCTTGCACGACCGGCTGTAGACGCGGCCGGTCACGGTCAGCTTGGTTCCGGCCGCACCCGTGGGGATGATGTTGCTGCGCAGCGGCGAGTTGGGCTTGAAGTACGGGCCCTCCGTCTGCGAGATGGTCGTGGAGCCGCCGGGGGTGCAGGCCAGCAGCCCGTCGTCTGACTGCAGCGCGGCGGCGGGTCCCGCGACGGCGCCCGCGACCACGGGGGCGGCGATCGCGCCCAGGCCGACCGCCGTCACGAACTGCTTACGGCTGAGGCCGGACTCCAGTTCCTCTTCGGGGGTGCGAGGGAACTCGGTCATCAAGGTTCTCCTTCGGAGATGTGTCCCCGTGCTGGGGGGTGCGCACGGTTCCAGTCGTGTATATCCACTTGGCTGACTTGCAAGGTTGACTCTGAGTGCCAGACTTTTGTCGAGGCGTGCCGGGCATAACGCCATGTTGGATCCGAATGGGATTGCCGCAGAGTGGGAACCGGGGGTGAAGCTAGGGTCATCGCCTCATTAACGCCGAGGAGAGCGTCATGCCCACACTCGTCAGTACGGCCGGCCTCCCCCCCAGGGAGCAGGTCGAGTTCTGGCGTAATGTCGTGTCGGACGCCTTCGGCCCGCTACAGCTGCGGGCCGGGGACACCGGGGGGTTCGCGGGCCGCATCGCGGGTCGCACCCTCGGCCCCGTCCAGGTCAGCGACGTACGCGCCCCCGCGCACGTGGTCAGTCGTGCCGCGCGGCACATCACCACCAGAGGGGGCAGGGAGCACTACAAGTTCTGCCTGCTGTTGCGGGGTTCGGGAGTAATCGAGCAGGCGGGACGTCGTGTCGTCGCGACCGCCGGGGATCTGGTCTTCTACGACCTGACCCGTCCGATGGAGCTGGTTCTCGACGCCCATCACCTGCTCGCCCTCACCGTGCCACGCTCTGCCATACCGCTGCCCGCCGCCCATGTGGCGGATCTGGCGGGCACGTTACTGGCGAGCAGGCAAGGTCCGGGAAGGTTGACCGTCTCCTTCCTGACGGCCCTGGCCGCGGAGGGTGACGCCGTGGACGGGCCGCACGGCCAGTATCTCGGGGAGGCCATCGTCAACATGGTGACCTCGGCCCTGAGCGAGCGCCTCAGTGGCGACTCACCGGTTCCCGGCGCGGGCGCCGAGCTGCTGCAGTGCATCACGGACTGGATCGAGCGCAACCTGCACCGCCCCGATCTGTCGCCCGCCGTCATCGCGCACGCCCACCACGTCTCGGTGCGCCAGCTTCATCGGATCTTCCACTCGGCCGGCATGACCGTGGCCGCCCACGTGCGGACCCGCCGGATGGATCGCTGTCGCCGCGAGCTGTCGACGGCCCACCTGCGCGCCGACCGGGTCAGCTCGATCGCCGCACGCTGGGGTTTCTCGGACGCGGCCTCGTTCAGCCGGGCGTTCCGCCGGATCTACGGCTGCGCGCCCAGCGACTATCGCGCGGCGCTCGCCGACGACGACGTGGTTGACGAGGCCGAGACCCAGCAGCGGAGGCCCGCCTAACGCGTGTTCCCCGGCCGGACGGTGATCGTCGGTCAGCCCACAGGCCAAACCGTGGGACTGGTTGCGACATGGGACGCCGTTCGGCTGGGGACCGGTTGTGGTGTGGGTACCTCAGTGTCTGGACTGGGACCCGCCCCGCCTCATTGCGCTGGGACTGGTTGTGGCTTGGGCGCGTCGGTGTCTGGACTGAGGAGAGAGGGAGCGAAGCGACCGAACGACGAGGGAAGACACCGACACATGGGCGCCCAAGCCCGCGACGCCGAAGGCGTCGCAATCAGCACAGCCCGCGACGCCGTCAGGCGTCGCAATCAACACAGACTCGCATCCACCCGGTGGGGGGCGGATGCGCCGGTACGGCCCGCGTCCGTCGATCGTGGCGTGGAGGCGGGCCGTACCGGGCTGAGTGCTGTCCGCGTGGCCCCGTGGTCGTCGTGGCTTTAGTCGAGGACCACGACCTGGCGCAGGACCTCGCCGCCCCTCAGCGCGGCCACCGCGTCGTTGAGGTCGGAGAGCCCGATGCGGGCACTGATCATGCTTTCCAGGTCGAGCCTGCCCGCCTTGTACAGCTCGGCGAAGAGGGGGAAGTCTCTGCGGACGTCTGCCCCGCCGTACAGCGAGCTGAGGATGTTCTTGCCCTCGAACAGCAGGTTGAAGGCGCTCAACGGGACCATGTCGTCTGTCGCGCCCGCGCCGACCACGATGACGTCGCCGCCGCGGCGGGTCGCCCGCCAGGCCGTCATGGTGGCGGCGGACGTGCCGACGGCCTCGAAGCCGTGGTCGAACCCCTGCCCTCCGGTGAGCGTGCGGACGGCGTCGGCGACCTGGCCGGGCGTGACGGCGTGGGTCGCGCCGACCTTGAGGGCCAGCTCGTGCTTGGACTCGAGGGGGTCGATCGCCAGGATCGTGGTCGCGCCCGAGAGCCGGGCGCCCTGGACCACGGACAGGCCGACGCCACCGCAGCCGACCACCGCGACGGTCGAGCCCGGCCTGACGCGGGCGGTGTTGAGCACCGCGCCGACGCCGGTCGTGACGCCGCAGCCGATCAGCGCCGCCGCCTCGAAGGGTACCTCGGGGTCAACCTTGATCGCGCCCTGCCAGGGCACGACGATCTCCTCCGCCCAGGTGCCGCATCCGGCCATGCCGAACGCCGGGGTTTCGCCGTCGTAGCGGAAGCGGGCGTTGACGAAGCTGTCCATCATGTACGTCATGCACAGGAACGGCTGACCGGCCAGGCAGTTCGGGCAGCTGTCGCAGGCCGGGGTCCAGCTGATGATCACGTGGTCGCCCGGCTTGACCGTGGTCACGTGGTCGCCGACCTCGACGACCTCGCCTGAGCCCTCGTGACCGGGGATGATCGGAAGCGGCATGGGCAGCACGCCGTTGATCACCGAGAGGTCGGAATGGCAGACTCCGGTCGCCCTGATCTTGACGCGGACGTCCGCGGGACCCATCGGAGCGAGGGTGAAGTCGTCGCGGATGTCGAGCCGGTCGTCACCGACGGCGTGCAGAAGCGCGCCACGCATGAGGGTCCCTCCTAGTTCTCCTCAAGGGAGAGAGCGGCTTTCGGGCAGGACCGCACGGCGTGCCGGACGCGGTCCAGCATCTCCGGCGGCGGCTCGGGCATCAGCACGTGCAGTTGGTCGTCGTCGTCGAGTTCGAAGACCTCGGGAGCGAGCCCGGTGCAGACCGCGTTGGCCTCGCACACCAGGTAGTCGACTTTGACCTTCATGTGAGCCTCCTAAACGGGGGTCGCGAGCTTGCGGTGGTCCCAGGAGATCACTCGGGTCGGTTCGATCACGTAGGCGACCCGCTTGCGGCCCGTGTAGGCGACATACTCTGCCAGAAGCCCCTCCTCGTCCGGCATCCCGGCCATCCGCCGGGCGACGTTCATCCCGACCTCCAGGACGCCCTCCGAGTCGTCGATCAGCTTCGCGACGCCGTACACCAGGACCCCGCGCAGGTCGGAGTACTCGTCTCCGGCCTCGATCAGGCAGCTCACCCGGGAGTCCCGCTGGATGTTGAGTGTCTTCTGGGCCTTGCCGTAGGTCCAGAACGAAATCTTCCCCTCGGTCAATCCGTAGAACATGGTCACCATATGCGGTGTTCCATCCGGGTTGATGGTGCCGAGCTGGAGTTTCCGTGACTCGCCGATGAAAGCGGTGATCTCGTCGCCGGACATGGAGATACGGGCACGCTGGTTCACGGTGAAAAGTAGAACACGTTGCACTGGGGCGGGCAAGGGGCGTTCGGAATATTGTTCGGTCCGGGTAGCCTGCTCCGATGAGCAACGCGACCATGCCCGCCGACCTGCTGCACGCCGCGAAGCGGGCCAAGGGTTTCATGCCTCACGCCGAGGGGCTCGTCCTCTTCGAGACGGCCGTCGAGTACGGCCCGCGAGGTCCGATCTGCGAGATCGGCACCTACTGCGGGAAGTCCGCCGTCTACCTCGGCGCGGGAGCCAGGCAGGCCGGTTCCGTCGTCCTCACCGTCGACCACCACCGAGGCTCGGAGGAGATCCAGCCGGGCTGGGCGTACCACGACCCCACGCTGATGGATCCCCGCTTCGGCAAGATGGACTCGCTGCCGACCTTCCGGCACACGATCGCGGCCGCGGGCCTCGAGGAGGAGGTCATCGCGATCGTCGGTCGCTCGGAACGGGTCGCGGAGCTCTGGAACACCCCGCTGGCGATGCTCTTCATCGACGGCGGCCACTCGCAGGACCCGGTGACCAGGGACTACGAGGGATGGGCGCCGCACGTCGTCCAGGGCGGCGCGCTGGTCTTCCACGACGTCTACCCCGACCCGGCCGAGGGGGGGCAGGCGCCCTACCACGTCTATTTGCGGGTGCTCGCCTCGGGAGCGTTCAAGGAGGTCAGGCAGGAGGGATCCCTCCGGGTCCTGGAGCGGGTCGGCCCCGGCATCGGCTGACCGGCCGCCCCGGACGGCCCGGCCGCCCCGGACGGCCCGGACGGCCCGGACGGTCCGGTTCCGGCGCGGGGGCGTACGCGGGCGGAAACGGCCAGGAACGCGCCCCGGCCCGCGCAGACGACCAGGAGCGAGAGCGGTAGTCCTGGGGCGACAGGCAGTCCGTAGACCGCCGCCGCGGCCAGGCCGAACGCGACCTGGTTCCGCGCTCCTGGCGGGGTCGTGCCCGCGTCGGCCAGCACGTAGCAGGTGTGCAGGACGAAGGCGGCGCCGGTCATCGGCAGCAGGGCGCAGCTGACCGGGACGTCGCCAAGCGCGCCCCTGACGAGCCCCTGCAGGGCGAACCCGCCCGTCCAGGCCAGCACCAGCGGCAGCCGCCCGGCCGGTCTCACGTACGCCGTGCCCAGCGCCAGGACGGCCAGCGGCACGAGCGCGTCGAACGGCCCGGAGACCCACGCGGTGAACTGGTACGGCGGCGCCGCGCCGACCCCGGGGAACAGCAGCGGGACGACGGTGACACCGAGAGCCACCGGGTTCAGGAAGGGCACGCCCTGCCCCTCCCGCGGCCCCGGGCGCGCCAGGCCGAGCCCGTCACTCGCGCCCGGCCGCGACCTGCCGGGAGACCTGACCCGCAGGGCGTACCTGCCGCCGACCCCGATCAGGACGGCCAGCGCGACCGGCGCCAGGTGGGCGTCGCCGTACAGCAGCATCGCGCAGAGCAGGCCCTCGACGTACGACGGCAGGAGGAAGTCGACGATCCCGCCTGGCCGGGTGCCCCGGTATCCGGGGGTCCTGCCGAGGGCCAGCGCCTCCACGGTCTCCAGCACCAGCTCGGCGGTCACACCGGTGAGCACGCCCACGACCGGGGCCAGGTAGGCCTGCTCGAAGCCGAGCAGGCAGTGCCCGACGACGGTGATCCCGGTCACCGAGGCCGCCAGCCGGCGCAGCGTTGTGTCGCGCCTGTGCGGGACGGAGGTCGCGCGGCGGCGCGGCGCCGTGTCGCGTCCGTGCGGGACGGTCACGACCGCTTCATCTCCGAGGCGCCCCGCTCGGTCAGCAGGAGGTGGTGCCAGCCGGGATCCAGGGACGTCGACGCGGTGCGCGGGACGCCACAGGCGTCGCGCCAGGACAGCTCGACAGGCAGGGAACCGCCCCCGGCACCGCCCGCGACGACGCCCCCCGCCATGCTGTCTCCCACGCCGCCCACTGTGCTGCCCACCGCGCCGCCTGCTGTGCCGCCTGCTGTGCCGTCTTCGGCGTCGCCGAGGCCGAACAGCAGCTCGGGAGCGGAGACGCCGTTGTGCCCGCCCGCCGGGTAGAGCTGCCGCGCGAGCGTGCCCCCGCCAGGCAGGCGCAGCCTGGCCGTTGCTCCGATCGCGGGACGCGTCATGCCGCCCGCCGTGGCGCCGCCCGGCCCCGTGCCGGTCGCCTTCGTGCCGCCTGTCATGATGCCGCCCGTCGTAGCGCAGGGGCCGGCGGGCAGGCGCAGCCGCAGCCCGACGAAGGGGGCGGTGACGCCGTGGTTGCGGTACAGCGTGGACGCGGCCCACTGGTTGGCGACCGCGAAGTCGAGGCGTCCGTCGTCGTCCACGTCGCCGACGGCGAGGGCCCGGCCGACCGTTTCACCGCCGACCCCGGCCGGTGCCGCCACGTCCGTGTAGCGGCCGTCCGCGCCCCTGGTGAGGAAGGTGTTCGCGTCGTGGCCCGACAGCTCGTCACCCGCCCTGAGGGCAGGCCACAGCGCCGGGTCGGAGACGGCCAGGTCGTTGGACATCGCCGCCTCCCGCAGGCGTGCCGACCTGTCGGCCTCGCCCAGGACGAACCCGGTCGCGTACACGATCTCGTCGCTGCCGTCGTTGTCGAAGTCTGCGGCCTTGACGTCCCACGACCAGCCGGTACGGCTCAGCCCCAGCTCCTCCGCGCGGTCCTCGTACGGCGCCTCGCCCTCGTGGAGGCGGTCGTGAACCTCGCCGGACTCCGAGACGAAGGCGAAGTTGCTCTCGTGCGGTCCGTAGTCCTTCGCGGTGTTCCCGACCAGGATGTCCTGTACGCCGTCCGCGTTGAGGTCGGTGAAGCCGACCCCCCTGCTCCCGAAGGAGTCCTCACCGAGGACGGCCGACCTGGGTGTGGTCAGGTGCCGGGTGCCCGACGCCCGGTGGAACCGGATCTCGCCGGGTGCGGACTCGTTGACCAGCAGCAGGTCGGGGCCGAAGTCGTTGGCCACGTACAGTTCGGGCAGCCCGTCGCCGTCCAGGTCCTGGGCGCCGAGCGCGAGCGTCCAGCCCGTGCCCCCGACCTCGTCGAACGCCCCTCGCGCCTCGCCGAACACGCCGAGTCCTCTCCCGAGGTACAGCCGGTCCCGGCCTCCGTCACGGGCGTTCGACAGGGAACCCGGCATGATCGCGTCGCCGTGGCGGCCGGTCCTGTCCAGCACCCCGACCCCGTCGGGGAAGTAGTTGCCGAAGACCAGGTCGAGGCGCCCGTCGCCGTCGAAGTCACCGGCCGTCGCGGCACCGGTGTTCCAGATCTCCCGCTCCGGGGTCAGGTCACGCCGGCGGAAGGCCGCGCTCGACGGCCGCGTCCCGGGGATACGCATGAACAGGCAGGGGGAGCGGCCCCAGTAGTAGACGACCAGGTCCTGCAGGCCGTCCTGGTCGAGGTCGGCGGGCAGGCACCCCGTCGGGGCCTCGTACGGCCTGCGCTCCGGCGCGGCCAGTGTGAACGGCCGGTAGCCCCCGTGTGTGCCGGGCGCGGGCTCGACGGTCACCGTGTCGCGGCGCGGGTCGACCAGGCAGACGTCGTCGGAGACGATCTCGTCGTCGACGTCGAACAATGCGACTCCCGCGCCCGTTGACGAGACCCAGGCCCTGAGGTTCTCGTAGCCGGGGGCGACAGGGCGCACCCGGCGGTCGCCGGGCCTGCCGGGAGGACCGAGCGGCTCGGCGACGAAGGAGAAGCCGGGAAGCGTCCCCGGTGCCCTTGCGCCACCGGTGGCGCCGCCCGACGCCCCCGCCGTACCGCTCGCCGGGTCACCTTCCCTGCCGGCCGCTCTGCCGGTCGCCCCGCCGCCCGGCGCCTCAGGCCCGCCGCCCGTCGCCCCGGTCAGCGCCCATCCTGCGGTGACGGCGGCCAGGGCCAGAGCTCCCGCCGCGCACCTGCGAATCCCCGATGTGGATCTCAACGCTCTCCCGATGCCCGGTCATGAATCGCGGTTGCGTCTCGCCCATGCCTTCCTGACCCCGGCTCGCCACGCCTGGTACTGGTCGCCGCTGTGCGCGTTGTGCCCCAGGGCGACGAACGCCGTTTCCGTCCAGTGCCCGGCCTCCTCGACGTCCACCTCGCACAGCGCGGAGACGGCGGTCGCCGTGTGCTCCGGCACGGTCCCCGAGATCAGGCGGACGGCACCGGCGAAGGCGGCGCCCTGCACGAGGTGGGCGCGGAAGCCGTCCTCGGCCGCCGCCGTGTTCAGCCGTTCCAGCTCCCGGGCGTCCGCACCGCCGACGTACGCGGCGGCCAGGCCGACCCCACTCCACAGGTCGGCGCGGCGCCCCGCGGGAAACTCGGCGACGCGCAGGATGACGTCGTCGACGCCCGCGCATTCGTGGAACCAGAGCGCTCGGCCGACCCCCTGATCGAAGATCGCCCGCCGGGTCCGGTCGAGCAGCCCGGCCGTGCGCTGCCGCCCGACCGTCCGGTCGGCCGCGAAGAAGCCCTGGTGAAAGCCGAAACCGTCGAAGGCCAGCCAGCGCAGCAGGGGATGAACGGAACGGATGCCCCACATCGGGCGCATCCGCAGCCGGGCGTACGCCCAGCCCGTGCCCAGGTGGATCAGGTGCGGGTGGCGCATGCCCTGCCCGCTGAGCAGGTTCTTGAGCCGCCTGCCACCGGTGATCGTGAGCACGTCGAGGGTCGCGCAGGCCATGCCCGCGCCCTCGTAGGCGAAGCCGCGCAGCTCCTCGCGCAGGTCGTCGATCCGCTCCGCCTCGCCCGCGACCACCGCGTTGTAGCCCGCCAGGCACGCCTGTCCCGCGGCCTCCAGGTGCGGGCGGGCCTGTCCGAGCCGGAAACGCCGCACTCCGAACCCGGCCTGGCCGAGGTCCTGCCACAGCAGCCCGGCCAGGCCACGCGGCCTGGCCGGCGTCAGCTCCGAGGGTGAGCGGATGAGGCCCGCGCTGCCGGGGTCCTCCTCCCCGGGCTTTCCCGAACCCTTCTCCCGGACCTCGCCGGGGGCGTTTCCCGGGGTCTCGGCGGCGTCCGGGACGACCTCCCTCCGGCCGGCCTCCGGCCTGTCCCCCTCGGGGCGGCCCGCCTCCCTCTGGCCTGTCTCCGGCCCGTTCCCCTCGGGGCGGCCCGACTCTCCCGGGTCCGCCTCTTTCCGGCCTGTCTCCGGCCCGTTCCCCGCTGAGTTCGCCTCTCCCGGATCCGCCTCAGGACGGTTCTCGTGGGGCTCCGGCCGGCTCTCTCCGGACGGTCGCCCGTCCCGCCCGTTGACCGGGAGGCTCGGCCGCGGCCGTACCTCAGGCACGAAGACCTCAGGCGCCGGGATCTCGGGCGCCGTGGCCGTCTCGGCCCCGGCCGCGCGGGGGACGTCGGTCGTGCCGGGAGTGAGGGCCTTCACCGCGACGGCCGCAACCTCGGGCTCATCGCTTCGAGTAATCTCTCCGTTGCCCTCCGCATCGCTCACGGGCTCGAACGTAGTGAGCCGTCAGCGAGCCTTCAAGCACCGCCTCGGGTTCCCGGCGAAGAAACCGGGGGAACCTTCGACGCCGGGCCGTCAGGCCAGCGAACCGGCGTGACTGCAGCCGCAGGCGGCCGTCGGACGGTCGGTGACGTACCCGCCGGCATCCCTGAAGATCCCGGAGCCGGGGGTGTGACCGTACAGCGCGTCGGCGGCGAGCACCACGGCCGCAGCGGTGTAGGCGGAGCGCTCGTGCGGGAAGCACTTCTCGTTCACGAACTGCCACCCCGTCCAGTAGGAGCCGTCCTCGTGCCTGAGGTGCTGCATGTCCGCGAAGAGCCTCAGTGCCCTCTCCCGGTCGCCGACGGCGTCCAGGGTGAGCACCAGCTCGCACGACTCGGCACCGGTCACCCAGGGCTGGTCGGACACGCAGCGGATGCCGAGGCCCGGTTCGACGAACGTGTCCCATTCGCCCGCCAGCCGTACTCTCGCGGCAGGGCCGCGCACCGCGCCGCCGAGGATCGGGTAGTACCAGTCCATCGAGAAGCGGCTCTTGTCGGCGAACGCCTCGGGGTGCGCGGCGAGCACGTGGCCGAGCTGGTCGGCGGCGAGTTCCCAGTCGGGCTGCGGGTCGCCGAGGCGCTCGGCGAGCAGCACGCCGCTGCGCAGTCCCTGGTGGATGGAGGCGCAGCCGGTCAGCAGGGCGTACTCGGCGGCTTGGCCGTCCGCGGCGCGTTCCCAGACGATCTCTCCCCTGGTGGTCTGCAGCCCGACCACGAAGTCCAGCGCGGACCTGACGACCGGCCACATCTCGCGGGCGAAGCCGACGTCCCCGGTGACCAGCAGCTCGTGCCAGACCCCGACCGCCACGTACGCGGCGTGGTTCGACTCGCCGTTGTGCTCCGAGGCGCGGCCGCCGACCAGCTTCATCGGCCACGAGCCGTCGGCCCGCTGGGTGCGGACCAGCCAGTCGTAACCCCTGCGGGCCGGTCCGGTGAGCCCCGCGACGCTCATGGCCATCAGGCACTCGACGTGGTTCCACGCGTCCACGTGCCCCTCGGGCCACGGGACGCCGCCGTCGGCCTCCTGTACGGCCGCGATGCTCAGGGCGGTCTGGACGACCTGCTCCCACCTCACCGGTCGCTCACCGCTCCTCGTCCGCCACAAGGCATGTCCGGTTTCCGCTTACCCCGCGCACCACGCCGGAGGACCGATGCCCGGAGCCCGGCCCCGCGTGTCTGGCACGGGGCAGAGCCCGCGTGGATCACGCAGGTTTCCGCATGTAGAGAACCACGCTCTTGCCGATGAGCGGGTTCAGCAGCGTCTCGGCGATCCGGGTGACGGCGGGGCGCTTCATGATGTCCCACACCAGCAGCTCGTGGTACGCCTTGGCCAGCGGATGGTCGTCGTTGCCGACGCCGACCGCGCACTTGATCCACCAGTACGGCGCGTGCAGACCGTGGGCGTGGTGGTGTGAGCCGATCTCCATGCCGACGGACTTCAGCTTCGCGCTCAGCTCGGCCAGCGTGTAGATGCGCACGTGCCCGCCGGGAGCGGTGTGGTAGTCCTCGTCCAGCGCCCAGCAGATCCGCTCCGGCAGGAAGCTCGGCACCGTGACCGCCGCGCGGCCACCGGGCTTGAGCACCCGGAAGATCTCCCGCATCGCGGCCATGTCGTCGGGGATGTGCTCAAGCACCTCGGCCGCTATCACCCGGTCGAAGCTCGCGTCCTCGAACGGCATCTTCAGCGCGTCGCCGGTCACGGTCTCGCCCGTGGCGCCGGGCGGGACCTCGCCCGCCTGCTCCATCGCGGAGAACATGTTCGCCACGCCCTCGAGCTCCTCGGCGTCCATGTCGAAGGCCACCACGTCCGCGCCCCTGCGCAGCACCTCGAAGGCGTGCCGCCCGCCGCCGCAGCCCAGGTCGAGGACTCGGGTTCCGGGCCCGACGGGCAGTCGGTCGAAGTCGACAGTCAGCACTCGCCGCTCCTTCTGGTCCTTCTAGAGTGATCGGTCAATTGGTGCCGTCCGGTCCTCGTGAGAGGGGTGCTCACCTGCCGCCGCGCGCCGCGATGGCCTCACGGTAGGCCTCAACGGTCCGCTGGGCGACGACGTGCCAGGTGTAGCGCTCCATGACCCGGTCGTAGCCCTTCTTGCCGACGGCGGCCCGCTCCTCGGGGGAGTCGTGCAGGCGCCGCAGGACGGAGGCCAGCTCCTCGGGGTCGCCGGGGGCGACCTGGATGGCCGCGTCGCCGACGACCTCGGGCAGCGCCCCCGTCCTGGAGGCGACGAGCGGGGTGCCGCAGGCCATGTGCTCGACGGCGGGCAACGAGAAGCCCTCGTAGAGGGAGGGCACGACCGAGATCTCCGAGGTGGCGATCAGCTCGCCCAGCTCGGTGTCCGAGATGCCGTGCACGAATTTCACCCGGTCGTGCAGGGACAGCTCGGAGACCAGCTTCTCCGTCGGGCCGCCCGGGGTCGGCCTGCTGACCACGGTCAGGTTCACGTCGCGCTCCGTGGCGAGCTTGGCGACCGCCCGCAGCAGCGTCGCGACGCCCTTCATCGGGGAGTCCGCGCTGGCGACCGCGACGATCGAGCCTGGCCGCTTCGGCATCTCGGGGCGGGGGTGGAAGTAACGGGTGTCCACGCCGAGCGGGATGAGCCGCATGTTGGCCTGGGGCACGTTGAAGTCGCGGTGGATGTCGGCCAGGGAGGACTCGCTGACGGTCAGGATCGGGTTCAGCCTGGGCGCGACCTTGGCCTGCATCCTGACGAAGCCGTACCACCTTCTGAGCGAGAGCTTCTTGCGCAACGGTGCGGCTTTCAGCTCGATCCGCCGGTCGACGCTGATCGGGTGGTGGATGGTGCCGACCACGGGGAACAGCTTCTGGATGTCGAGCAAGCCATAGCCGAGTGTCTGGTTGTCCTGCACCACGTCGAAGTCGCCGACGCGTTTGGCCAGCTCGCGGCGTGCCCGCAGGGTGAAGGTCAGCGGCTCGGGGAACCCGGCGGTCCACATGGTCGCGACCTCGAGCCAGTCGATCCAGTCGCGGTACTCGTGCAGTTTGGGGGTGCGGAAGGGATCCTCGTCGCGGTACAGGTCAAGGCTGGGGACCTTGGTGAGGATGACGCCCTCGTCCAGTTCGGGGTATGGCTGGCCGGAGAAGACCTCGACGCGGTGCCCGAGGGCGACCAGCTCGCGGCTGAGGTGACGCAGGTAGACGCCCTGGCCACCGCAGGTCGGCTTGCTGCGGTAGGACAGCAGCGCGACCCGCAGCGAGTCCGCATCTGGCACGGCAACCCCTTCCTCACCCTGTCCGGAAGGGGACAGGTACCGTGAAAGATGACCTTAGTATTCGGACCTTACCATTCGGTAGGTCTCTTCCACCCGATGTGGAATTGTTCCTAAAATCACTCTTACAGTGCGCGAACTGCGGCGTTAAGCTAACCGAATATCGTTCGGTGAAACATGTTCTAGCGCTGTTGCGGTCGGTGACGTGCCCGTCCCCGGGCGTGGCGGTACATTCGCCGTCACACGGCACTCAGCCGAGCGGAAGTCCCACTTCCCGAGCTTCACGAGCGAGGAGGACGCGTTGGCCAGGCGCGCGCTGATCACCGGTATCACCGGGCAGGACGGTTCCTATCTGGCCGAGTGCCTGCTCGATCGGGGTTACGAGGTCTGGGGGCTCGTCAGGGGGCAGGCCAACCCGCGCGTTTCCCGGGTGCGCAGGCTGCTGCAGGACGTCCATCTCGTCCGTGGCGACCTCCTCGACCAGGGCTCGCTGATCTCCGCGGTGGAGAAGGTCCAGCCGGACGAGGTCTACAACCTGGGCGCCATCTCGTTCGTGCCGATGTCCTGGGAGCAGGCCGAGCTGACCGGAGAGGTCACCGGGATGGGCGTGCTGCGCATGCTTGAGGCCATCCGGGTCTGCTCCGGCATCTCCTCCTCGCGGACGGCCGCGGGCTCGGGCCAGATCAGGTTCTACCAGGCGTCGTCCTCGGAGATGTTCGGCCAGGTCCGCGAGACCCCCCAGACCGAGATCACTCCTTTCCACCCGCGCTCGCCGTACGGCGTCGCCAAGGCCTACGGTCACTTCCTCACCCAGAACTACCGCGAGTCGTACGGGATGTTCGCGGTCTCGGGAATCCTGTTCAACCACGAGTCCCCGCGCAGGGGCGCCGAGTTCGTGACCCGCAAGGTCTCCCTCGGGGTCGCCCGGATCAAGCTCGGCCTGGCGGGCGAGCTCCGCCTGGGCAACATGGAGGCCCGCCGCGACTGGGGCTACGCGGGGGACTACGTCCGCGCGATGCATCTGATGCTCCAGGCTGAGCGGCCCGAGGACTATGTGATCGGCACGGGCCGTACCCACACGGTGCGCGAGCTGGTCGAGGCCGCCTTCGCCGCCGCGGGCCTCGACTGGGAGCGCCACGTGGTCACCGACCAGTCCCTGCACCGCCCCGCCGAGGTCGACCTGCTCTGCGCCGACCCGAAGAAGGCCCGCGCCCAGCTCGGCTGGGAGCCCTCGGTCTCCTTCGAGGAACTCGTCGCGATGATGGTCGAGTCCGACGTCAAGTTGCTCTCCGAGGGCGGGGATCCCGACCAGGACTCCTCCTGGCCCTGAGGCCTTTCTCCCCCGGTGGGAAAGTCTGTCGTACCTCTCCCTGTTTCGTTACCTTCAGTAATGGATATGTAGCTCTAGGTAACAGTGAAGGGTGATGCTCCGCATGCATCCCCTGAATGAGAGGTAGTACAGCCATGACCGAACAGCTGGTACAGATTCCGATCATCGACGACGGCGCATACCACCTGTACTGGTACGGCAAGGACTTCAAGAAGACCCGCGAGGATGCCCGCGCCTTCGCGATGGCTCAGGGGGAGGGGCGCCAGCTGGCCGACATCCCCTCGGAGAAGGTGCGCGACGCCGCCGCCGCTTACCTCGACGGCCCGGTCTGGATCTACTCCTGGAAGGGTGACAACTACAACAACGGCAACGTCGTCCTCCACCCCAACGGGTCGATCGGCGTCGTCGAGAACGCGAACCAGAGGCTTCCGTTCCTGATCAGCTACGTCGACTAGTCGCCCACCCGGTGGGTGGCGTCCCACCTCTTAGAGCCTCGCCCGCTGCCGGGCGAGGCTCTTCGCCCGTTGGTCCGGGGAGAGATCAGCCGTTCTCGTGGCGACGCTGGCATCCCATGCAGAAGCGCGCCAGCGGGCGGGCCTTGAGACGCTCGAACGGAATGCCGGAGCCGCAGCCGTCGCAGCGGCCGTAGGTCAGCTCCGAGATGTCCTTCAGGGCGTTGCGCACGACGGCGGTGCTCCGCTCCGCGGAGACGATGTCAGCGAGCAGGGCGGCCTTCGCCGACACCTCAACGGTGTCGTCGCCGACCGCGGCCTCCAGCTCGGCGAGCTGCCTGCTCCACCGCAGCAGCTGGCCCTCCAGCTCCTCGCGGATGGTGTCGATCTGGATGCTGCTGAGGTGGACGTCGGAGATCATGACGTTCTGGTCCTTTCTGAGGTTCGGGAAAGAGGCGGGAGCCATCCCGGCCGCTTCCGCGGCGGGGCGCCCATGGCGGCCGGTCGTGTCATCGCCCCCTTGGGCGTGGCAGTCGGCGCAGTGCCGGGTGTGCGGGACGCGCCGCAGCCACCCCAGGGCGATGAAGGCCCCGCAGCGCAGGCAGGTGCCGTACACCCCGAAGTCCAGCCGGTCGATCGCCGCCTCGATCTCCGCGACGACCGCTCTGGCGCGCTCGGCCCGCTTCACCGACAGGGAAACCGGCTCGCCGATGGGCATCGGCCCCGGCACACGCTCGTTCTCGTTCCCGGATTCGGTCGTGCTCTTGTTCTCGGCCTTGTTCTCGGCCTTGTTCTCGGCCTTGGTCTCGGCCTTGGTCTCGGTCTCGGTCTCGGTGAGAGAGTCCCGCTCAGCCCGCGCGGCGGCGAGCCGCTCGTGCAGGAGCGCGCGCAGTTCCTCCAGTTGCGCGGTGTGGCGCCGGTAGTCCTCAAGCAGCCTGCTCGTCGATCTGATGTCGCCCATGGGACATCGACTCCTTGGATGACTCACGGCGGCTCTGGCCGGACGCGCGGCCGGCCGCCGGGAAAGCCGGAACCCAGGCGCATGACGGTACGGAGCACCGCGCGGCTGGGAGACCCCGGTCAAGCTCACCGCTCGACGGGGGCGGGGAAAAGGGAAGGAGTCTAGGCGCGCGGCGGACTGCGTGAGGTGACGGCTCGCTGGACGTCACGTCGGGGCGCGGTGGCGGGCCCGGTGGGAAGCCAGGCGGGAGAAAGCAGCGCGGGGGTCGCGACCGCGGCGCCCACCGCCGTGAAAGAGCGGAGCTGCCCCGGCGCGGGCAGATGCTCGGCTCCGCCCGCCAGAAGCCTCGGTGCGGTCGACTGGTGCGCGCCGCCGGCCTCGGGAACCCAGAAGCCGGTGCCCGAATCTGTGGATCTCCACGCGCCGGACCACGAGGAGGGGGCGATCGCGGCCAGAACGACCACGAGAACCAGACCCACCACGGTCGCCGCGGTGGGCCTGGGTGTACCCCACCGCGGTTCCCTCATCACCTTGACCATAGTCCACAGCCCGTGAAAGGGCACTTCATGTCATGGTCGGTGTTTCACCAGGGATGACCGGCATCCCGGGGTGTGTGGCGTTGGCGCGGTCAGGCGAAGACGTCCTGCTGGTAGCGGCCCTCCGCCTCCAGGGCACGCAGCCACTCCTCGCCGTCGCCCCCTGTCCTGTCCCGGTGGATCGTCGCGAGGGCCCGCCGTACGGCAGGCGCCATGCGGAGCCCGTCGCCGCAGACGTAGACGTGGGCGCCCCGTTCGAGCAGCTCCCACACCGTGTCGGCCTCGGCGGCGACCGCCTCCTGGACGAAGCGGAAGGGGTGCCCGGAGAGCGCGGAGAACGCCGTGTGCACCCGGGCGACCCCTGCCTCCTCCCAGTCGCGCACCTCGGACCGGTACAGCCAGTCGTGCTCGGGATGGCGGCAGCCGTAGAAGACCTCGGCCGGGCCGGTCGCCCCGGTCAGGGCCCGCTCCTCGAGGAAGCCGCGCAGCGGGGCGAACCCGGTGCCGGGGCCGATGAGGATCACCGGCGTCGCCGGATCGACGGGGAGGCGGAACGGGGGCGTCGGAACCCTCACGTATCCGTAGAAGACGTCACCCGGTTCAAGACCGGCCAGGTAGGCGGAGCACATGCCCCGATACTCGCCGCCACCTGACCACGAGGGCCCCTCGACCAGGCCGACGGTGATCCTGACCTGCCCCGGTGTGGCCAGTGGCGAGGAGGAGATCGAGTAGTAGCGGGGCCTGATCGGCCCGGCCATCTCCAGGAAGATCGGCAGGGGCAGGGCGATCGCGGGGAAGCGCTCGAGCAGGGTGAGCACGGAGACGCGCTTGGCGAGGATCTCGTCGGCGTAGGAGGCCTCCAGCTCGGCGAGTTGGCTCCTGGTCCACGGGCACTGGGTCTGCTCGGCGAGCACCGCCAGGTCGGAACGCGTCGCCACCTCCTGGAGCTCGGCGAACTCGGTCAGCAGCAGCCCGGCCGTCACCGGGGTCCCGACGGGCAGGTGGGTCGTGCCTCTGGCGCGGAGCCGTACGACCTGGTCGCGGGGGACGCGGAGCCGGCGTAGCGCCCACTCGACCAGGTCGGGAGCGTTCTTGGCGAAGACGGCGAGGTGGTCGCCCGCCGTGTACGTCGTTCCCTCCGGCAGCTCGGCCACGATCGAGCGCACCCCGGGGCGGGGCGCCTCCAGCGAGAAGTCCCACAGCCCCGAGGGGTCGCCGGTCAGCTCCTCGTTGGAGAGCACGGTCAGCGGGACCGCCTGCGGGGAGACGACCGCGGGACGCACGTCGGCCTCGGTGAGGACGTCCATCTCGTAGCGGGGCCCGCTCTCGGCCGCCGCCGTGCCGTACTCCGCGGCCAGTGCCGCCCAGAGTGTGGCGGTCCACGCGGAGACGTCGCCGTCGAAGTCGCCGTCGGCGTCCGCCTCGCCACGCTCGATGAGCGGTACGGCTCCCGCCAGGGTGAGCTTGTCGAAGACGCGCCTGGGGAAGTCCTGGTAGGTGGGCCACTGGGTGTTCCCGCAGCCGAGCAGCGCGAACCGCACCCCGTCCATGGCGGGCAACCCCTCAAGGGCGTCGAAGCGCTGGGCGTTGTCGGGGGCCTTGCCGTTGTAGGTCGAGGTGATCACCACGAGCAGCCCGTCCTTCGGCGGGTCCAGCTCGTCCAGGGTCGTCAGCGTGGTCGCGAACCCGGAGCGTCCCGCGACCTCGGCCAGCCGCTCGGCCACGTCGGCCGCGGTACCGAGGTTGGAGCCGTAGGCGACGGTGAGGCCGACACCGGTGACGGCAACCTCGACCGGCCGCTCCTCCACGACCTCGGCCGTCTCGGTGACGCCCCTCTCGTGGGGCTTGCGCTCCCTGACCCGGACCGTGAAGCCGTCGGGCTTGAGGGTGAGCATCTGCTTGATCTGCATCCGGTACGCGTCCGGGTCGGAGATCGCGAACCGCTGCAGCACGAGGGCCAGGGCCAGCCTGGCCTCGGTCAGCGCGAACTGGCGGCCGATGCACGCCCGCTCGCCGTTGCCGAACGGCTTGTAGGCGCCGGGGTGATGGCCCGTCCTGTTCTCGGGGAGCCAGCGGTCGATGTCGAACTCGTCGGGCCGCTCCCACGCCTTCGGGTGCCGGTGCAGCGGCGGCAGCAGGACGACGGCTGTTTGGCCCTCGCGAACCGGGTAGCCGCCGATCGTGGTGTCCTCGAAGGACTTGACGGAGAATGCCGGGATCGGGGACCAGATCCGCAGCGTCTCCTCCAGGATCCGCGGGATCACGTCCAGCTTCATGATCGTGTCGTAGGTGGGCGCGGTGTCCCCGGGCAGCAGCCGGTCGACCTCGGCGTAGGCCTGGGCGAGCACATGCGGGTTGCGCAGCAGGTTGTACAGGGCGAAGGACAGCAGCCCGCTGGTGGTCTCGTGACCGGCGATAAGGAAGGTCAGGACCTGGTTGCGGATGTTCTCGTCGGAGAGTCGTTCGCCGCTTCGCGGGTCCGAGGCCTGGAGCATCAGCCCGAGCAGGTCTCTGGTGTCGTTCCCGCCCGCGCTCCTGCGCTGCCTGATGACGTCGTCGACCAGGTCCTGCATGACCAGGATGTCGGCCCGGTAGGCCTCCTCCTGCTTTTTCTTGAGCTTGGTCACCAGGGGGAGCTGCCGGTTGCGGTGCATCGCCTCGGTCAGCGTGCGGCCCATCGCCTGCAGGAACGGGTGCAGCTCCGGGGAGTCGAACGAGTTGAACCGGTAGTCGAACCCGGTGAGGGAGATCGTGTCGAGGGTGAGCCTGGTCATGTCGTCGGGCACGTTGACCTCGTCGGAGATCGCCCACTTGGCGACGAGCGCCTCCGCCACCTCCAGCATCTGCGGGAAGTACGCCTTCATGGACCGCTGGCTGAAGGCGGGCATCAGGATGCGGTGCGCGTGTCCCCAGACCGGCTCGTCGTGACGGGCGGTGAACAGCCCGTCGCCGCTGAAGTCGCGGACGATGGACAGCGGCGGGTCGATGCCCTTGTAGAAGCGCGTCTCGTCGCTGAGCTCCGCGACCAGGTCGGGGTCGTAGACGAACAGGACCTTACGGCCGAGCAGATCGAGCTGGTAGACGCCGCTGTCGTGTTGCGCGGCGAGCTTGTCGAAGTACGCGTTCGGCGCGTGCGCCGGTATCTGGAGCGTGTTGCCGAGCAGGGGCAATCCCTGCGGGGCGGGGATGGAACGGGTCACCGACATGGAAACTCCTCCTTTACTGACGATCTCCCGATTCCGTCAGCCATACACCGTATGACAGACGCTACCATACGGTGTATGGCAGTGAGCGCGCGCAGGGGACAGCCCCTGACAATCGAGGAGATCAACGCGACCGTTCTGCGGCTGGTCGACGCGGGCGGGGTCGAGGGCCTCTCCATGCGGAAGCTGGCGGCCGAGCTGAACGTCAACCCGATGTCGCTCTACCACCACGTGGAGAACAAGGACGCGCTGCTGCGCGGGGCGTGCTCGGCCGTCGCCCTGGGCCTGCGGCTGCCTCCCGACGACGGCACCCCGTGGCAGGAGCAGCTCCACGCGCTGGCCCACGCCTACCGCTCCGTCGCGCGGTCGCACCCGGCGCTCTGGTCCTACGTCAACGGTCACCCCGACCTGGTCGAGCAGGAGGGCGGCATGTGGCCGGTCTTCAACCGGGTTCTCACCGCCGCGGGAGTCCCCGCGGGGGAACTGGTCCGCGTCCGCACGGTGCTCTACACCTTCGTCTCCGGGCTCCTGTCCGCCGAGACCAGTGGGCTGCTGGTCGAGCTCGACAGGACGGGGGACGCCGACGGCGTCTTCGAGAGCGCCGTCGCCCTCATCGTCTCCGGCCTCGAGGTCCGCTACTCCTGAGCCGTCCCGGCACGCCTCCGGGCAGTTCCGGCACGTCGTGAAGTGTCGCAGCCGCCCGCTAGTGTCCTGCGAAGAGGTGCCGCACACGATCCCGGGGAGCGTACGGTGACCGTGCTCGCCAAGCCGCGCACGACGGATGTCGAAGCCTCCGTCGAGCAGCTGGTCTACGTCCGCGACGACGAGTACACCGTCGCGCGGATGAGCGCGGACGGCCTCGACGGCCTCGACGGCCTCGGTGGCTTCGTCGCCTCGGGGCGCGCGCTGGCCGGTGCGCAGCCGGGCGAGACGCTGCGGCTGGCGGGGGAGTGGGACGAGCACCCGCGCCACGGCAGCCGCCTGCTGGTCAGGCAGTGCGAGCGGGTGGTCCCCTCGACTGTGCGCGCCATCAGGCTGTACCTCGGCTCCGGCCTGATCCGCGGCATCGGGCCGAAACTCGCCCACGCCATCGTCAGCCACTTCGGCGAGCGGACGCTCACGGTCATCGACACCGAGCCGGAGCGCCTCACGGAGGTCATCAACATCGGCGCCACGCGGCAGGCGCAGATCGTCCAGGCCTGGGCCGAGCAGAAGGCGGTCGCCGAGCTGATGGTCGTCCTGCAGGGCTTCGGGATCAGCCCGCTGCTCGCGGCCAAGATCTACCAGGTGTACGGAAACGACTCGCGCGACGTCCTGGCCCGCGACCCGTACCGGCTGATCGGCCAGGTCAGGGGGATCGCCTTCCACACCGCCGACCGGATCGCGCTGCGCTCAGGGGTGCCCGAGCACAGCCCGCGGCGGATCAGGGCGGCGGTCCTCGACCGGCTGGAGGCGGCGGCGGCCCGCGACGGGCACTGCTATCTGCCGCTGACCGCCCTCCTCGCCGCGGCGGCGAGCCTGGTCGAGCAGGAGGAGGAGCTCGTCCGCCAGGCCGTCGACGCGTTGGTCGCCGAGCGCATGGTGGTCGTCGAGACGTCACCGGCGGGGCCAGGCCAGGTGGTGTACGCCAAGGAGCAGCACGGCCGCGAGGTCGCGCTCGCCGCGCACCTGACCAGGCTCTGCCGGGCCAGGTCGACGCTGCCGCTGCGCCCGTTCGCCGACGACGAGGGGCTGCACGAAGACCAGCAGGCCGCGGTGAACCTGGTGCTGACCAGCACCGTTTCCGTCCTGACCGGCGGTCCGGGCTGCGGGAAGAGTCACACGGTGCGGGTGATCGCGGCGACCGTGCGCGCGATGGGCGGCACGGTGACGCTGACCGCGCCAACGGGCAAGGCGGCCAAGCGCCTGTCCGAGCTCACCGGCCTGCCCGCGATGACCGTGCACCGGATGCTCGCCCAGCAGGAGGAGCCCGCGGAGGAGGGCACGCTGTTCCGGCGATCCCCCGCGGAGGCGGACCTGGTCGTGGTCGACGAGGCATCGATGCTGGACCTGCAGCTGGCCACCCGGCTGACGGCCGCGATCCCAGCGGGCAGCCATCTGCTGCTGGTCGGCGACGGTGACCAACTCCCCAGCATCGGGCCGGGCAGTGTGCTGGCCGACCTGCTGCGCGTCGAGGAGGTCCCGCGCGTCCGGCTGACCCACGTCTTCCGGCAGGCGCAGGACAGCGGCATCGTCAGGGCCGCCCACCGGATCAGGACGGGCGAGCTACCCGCACTGCCGGGCAGGGGCGGCTTCTGGTTCGAGGAGCTCGACGATCCCGACCAGGTGGCCGACCGGGTGGTCCACCTGGCGACGGAGGCGATCCCGCGCAAGCAGAACGTCAGCGCCGACCAGGTCCAGGTGCTGTGCCCGATGCGCAAGGGCGCGACAGGTACGGCGGAGCTCGGCCGCAGGCTGCAGGAACGGCTCAACCCGGCGCGCGAGGGTACGGCTGAGCACTGGTCGGGCCCGTCGGTCTTCAGGGTTGGCGACCGCGTCATGCCGATCCGCAACAACTACGACAAGGGCGTGTTCAACGGGGAGACGGCCACGGTCACGGCGGTGAACCCACAGGACAGGCTGGTCGAGCTCCGTACCGGCGACGGGGAGACCGTACGGTATTCCTTCGACGAGCTGGACGAGCTGACCCACTCGTACGCGATCAGCGTGCACCGCTCCCAGGGCAGCGAGTACCCCTTCGTGGTCGCGCCGATCGTGGCCGAGTCCGGGGGCGTGATGCTGCGCAGAGGCCTGCTGTACACCCTGGTCACCAGGGCGAAGGCGTGGGTGGTCCTGGTCGGCCAGCGCGAGGCGCTCGAACTGGCCGTGCGCAGGCTCGGCCACCGCAGGAACACCGGCCTGGCCCTCCGGCTCGCCCTGAGCCTGCGGAGCTGACAGCCGGTCCCGTACCGGACCAGGACAGCTTCCGGGTGGACTCCTGGCCTGGGCCTGGGCGGGCGGTGGGCGGATCATCATGGGCTCGGGACGACGACCTGGCCCGCCCTGCCTCGGGGGACCGGTCGCCGTTCCTGCCTGTGCTCCTGCCTGTGCTCCTGTCCGTGCTCCTGGCTGGTGTCAGGTGAGCGTGACCGGCAGTTCCTTGATGCCGTTGATGAAGTTGGAACGCAGGCGGCGGGCCGGGCCCGTCTGGGCCAGGTTCGGGAGCCGCTCCGCGAGGACCTCGAAGAGCACCCGAAGCTCCAGCTTGGCGAGATGGTTGCCAAGGCAGAAGTGGGCTCCGCCTCCGCCGAAGCCGATCTGCGGGTTGGGGGTGCGGCCGATGTCGAAGACGTCCGGATCGGCGAACACATCCTCGTCCCGGTTGGCCGAGCCGTAGAACACCACGATCTTGTCGTTCTCCCTGACCTCCTGCCCGCCGATCACCGTGTCCGCGGTGGCCGTACGGCGGAAGAGGTTGACGGGGGAGACCCAGCGGACGATCTCGTCGGCGGCCGGGCCGGCGAGCGCGGGGTCGGCGATCAGCCGCCGCCACTGCTCGGGGTGCTCGAAGAAGGCCAGCATGCCGCCGGAGGCCGCGTTGCGGGTGGTCTCATTGCCCGCGACGACCAGCAGCAGCACGAAGAGGTTGAACTCGTTCTCGTCGAGGGTCTCACCGGTGACGTCCGGCAGGAGCAGCTTGGTCGCGATGTCCTCGCGGGGCCGCTCACGCCGCTCGGCCGCCAGCGCGTTCGCGTAGGTGTACACCTCGGCCGCCGCGTTCTGGCCGACCGAGGGGTCCGCCGCGTACTCCGGGTCGTCGGCCCCGATCATCTGGTTGGACCAGTTGAAGATCTTGTCGCGGTCCTCGACGGGGGCGCCGAGCAGCTCACAAATCACGTACAAGGGCAGCGGAGCCGCGATGTCGCGGACGAAGTCCACCGACGGAAGCCCCTTGGCCTCGTCGACCAACTCGTGACAGATGTCGCGGATGTGCTGCTCGAGCGCCCCCATCATGCGCGGGGTGAAACCACGGTTGACCAGGGAGCGCCGCCGGGTGTGCTCGGGCGGGTCCTGGTTGAGCATCATCAGCCGCTGGAGCTCACGCTGCTCCTCGGGCATCTCGTCGAAGAGCGAGAGCTTCCTGCTTGAGGAGAACAGGTCAGAGCGCCGCGACACGTGCACCACGTCGGCGTGCTTGGTGACCGCCCAGAACGCGGGCCAGTCGCGCTCCGCGTCACCTTCGTGCAGGTAGACCGGCGCGTTGGCGCGCAGCCAGCGGAACTGGTCGTGGGGCGCACCGGCACGCGCGTAGACGTCTTTGTCCACAAGATTGATGTTCATTAGTCCTCCTGGGGCGAACCGTACGCGTATCGCCCCGGTGGCATGGACGGAACCGGGGCATGATCGCCTGACGTCCTCGGGAACCCGCCGGGACGGCCTTCCTGCCGTGAGGGCGCCATCCTCAGTTGCTTGGCCGAGCGCTTGGTGGAATACCGTCTTGAAACGTGTTCTATTATGCGTGCTCTTTCGCGTCAAGCGACGGGCCCGCGCTCGCGACGGTGGCCGTTTCGCCCTTTTCCGCCGGTACGGCGGGCGGATGGGAGGGGGCGGCGAGGGCCGCTCGCCGTAAGGCGTCATGGAGGTCGTCGTGGAGGTCTCGGACGCGGTGAGGGCGTGCCGGGAATGCCGGGTCAGCCGACCGGACCCGCCCAGCGGTTCGCGCGGCCGTCTTGCTTGATGATGAAGCCGCGTTTCAGCGGGAGAAGCATCATGGTCGTCTCGATCGCCCGCATCCCGGGCAGCCCGCCGATCTCCCGCAGGATCTCGTAGAGCTCGAACCGGCCCGGCACCGCCACCTGGGCCACGAGCTGATGGTCGCCCGCGACCGCCAGGACGTATCTGACCTTCGGCAGGCGGGCCAGGGCGTGGCCGACCGCCTCGACCTCCCGTTCCGCGACCCGGAGCCAGAGCGCGGCCTCGATCGGCAGTCCGAGGTAGGAGGGCTCGATCTCGGCGCGGATGCGCAGGATGCCCCTGCGCATCAGGGAGTCCAGTCTGCGGCGGGCGGTGGACTCGCTGATCCCGGTGGCCGCCGCGATCTCCGCGTGGGTGGCGCGGCCGTCAGCGGCGACCGCCGAGATGATCCGCTCGTCCTCGGCCGAGGGCATCTCGCTCGTGCGGTGGAAGCGTTGCGGCAGCGGGGCCCACTGCTCGAGCAGCCCGTCGACCTCCTGCGGGGTGAGCACGTCGACGTGCCACTCCTGGGGGGTCTTGAAGTATCGCAACGCGGGATAGGTGGTGCTCTCCACCACCCCGTCGATCGACGGGATGCCCCTGAAGAGCAGCTCGACCAGCGCGTCGTCGGCCACGGACAGCTCGGCGGCGCAGTCCGCGGAGCCCGCGACCAGCGAGACGAACCGGGTCTGGGGCAGCTCGGCCAGTGCCCTGCCCACGTCGATCACCGAGCCGGGACGGCAGCGCAACCGCAATACGGCCGAGCCCATCCTGCGGTCGTCGAGCACTCCGATGACAGACAGGACACCTGTCTCCATCAGCCGAGTCGCCCGCCTTGCCACATTGCGGGTCGACTCGTCCAGCACCCTGCCGATCCGGTCCCAGGTGGCGCGCCCGTTCACTTGAAGGGCGGCCACCACCCGTAAATCGGCTCCGTCGAGCGGCTGCATGGGGTCATCCTCGTCGTCGGGGAATCGTTCCGCCCCAAGAGTACGACTTTGTGATCTTTTATGATGTGATATCCGCTCAGGTAAGCGCGTTACGGAGCCATTCCTCGACTCCGGCGATGTGAACCGTCGCCCAGGCGCGCGCCACGTCCGGTTGCCGGGTGGCGATGGCGTCGCAGATCGCGGTGTGCTGCTCACGGGTCTTTTCCAGGGCGTTCTCCCTGGCGAGGCCCTGCCAGACCCAGGTCCTGGTGGTCGGTCCCGACAGGCTGTCGATGAGCGAGCACAACACCGCGTTGCCCGAGCCCGCCGCGATGCGCTGGTGGAACTCCAGGTCGTTGGCGACAAGTTGCTCGATGCTCGGGTCCGCGGGCAGCCCGGCGAGGATCTCGCGCAACTCGGTGATCTCCGCCTCGGTCATCCGGGTCGCGGCCATCGCGGTCGCCTCGGGTTCCAGGATCCGCCGGACCTGGAAGAACTGCAGCGCGGTGTCGTCCTGGTGGAAGTCCGCCACGAACGACATCGCGTCCAGTAGGAGCCGGGGCTCCAGGCTCGTCACGTAGGTGCCGTCGCCCTGGCGCACATCCAGCACGTTGATCAGGGCCAAGGCGCGGACGGCCTCACGCAGGGAGTTGCGGGACAGGCCGAGCCGCTCGGCCAGGTCCGCCTCCTTCGGCAGCCGGCCGCCCGGCGCCAGCTCGCCCGAGAGGATCATCTGCTTGATCTTGTCGATAGCGGCGTCGGTGACCGCCACGCTTCACCCTCCTCGGAGGAGCTCAGACGTCGGATGTCTACGAGTGTACGGCGAAGCGGACCGGCTCACTTCCCTCGCTGCGGCGAATCGCCCCTCTGGCCTCCAGGGTGCGCAGGTGGGCGGCGGCCTCTCCCGCGGCCATGCCGCGCAGCATCGAGGGAAGGTCCTCCCAGGGACGGTTCCAGGTCATCCTGGCGGCGATCTCCCAGATGGTGAGGGGCTCGCCGGCCTCGGCGAGCAGGGCCGCGAGCTGGGTGAGCTTCTCCTCGTGATGCGTGCCGATCACCCTCGCGCGAGCCGCCGTGTCCTGAAATATCCATTCATGGGCGGGCAGGGCTTCGAGCATGCCCAGCTCCGCCACCTTCTCCAGCGAGGCCAGGAAGTCACCGAGCGGGTCCGTGTCGGTGCGGTCGTAGGGGTAGATGCCGATGTGCGGGGTGATGCTCGGTAGTACGTGGTCCCCGGTGAAGAGCCGGTCCGCGTCCTCCAGGTGCAGGCAGACGTGGCCCGGGGTGTGACCGGGCGTCCAGACCGTACGGAGCTTCCGCCCGGGAAGGTCGATCAGGTCGCCGTCGTGGAGCGTCCGATCGGGCAGCGCGGGCGGTCGCTGCCGGTGCGCGGTCACCTCCTCGACCTCGACCGCGCCCGCTCCCGCCCGGCGCAGCATGCCGGCCCGCAGATCACGCTGGACGCCTTCCTCGAGGTCGTGCATGTTCCTGATCAGCGCGGCGTCGGCCTCGTGCATGGCGATCCACGCCCCGGACTCCTGCCGGACCTGCCCGGCCAGCCCCGCGTGGTCCGGATGGAAGTGCGTGACCACCACTCCTCTGACCTCCCGGATGTCCATCCCGGCGGAGGCCAGCCCGTCCCGCAGGGCCAGCCAGGCGTCAGGGTGGTTCCAGCCCGCGTCGACCAGCACGGGACCGGACGGCGACTCGATCGCGTAGACCAGGGTGTATCCGAGCGGGTTGGCGGGGATCGGCACGGGCACGCTCCACACCCCGCCGCCGAGGTCGGTCGTGCGCTGCTCGCTGTAGGGCCTGCGGAGGGATTTCAAGGGGGACGCTCCCTGTTCCTGGGTTTCCGTGCGTGCTGTTCCGCGCGTGTCTCGCACGCGACAATCCTGCGTCGTCAAGACGCGGGGTTTCGCCGCGCATGTCTGGCAGGCGTTCGAGGACGGTCTTCGATGATCACCACACCCATACGGTCTCCCGCCCCGCGGCTCGGAACCGGCATCGGAAACCGATCCTCCGAACGCGTCACTCCAGAATGTTGATCTGGTTGCCTCCGATTGTGACAGTAACGCGTTCTATCTTTCAGGTGGAAGGCGGGGTGGGGAAATCGGCGAGCAGCCTGGTCGCGGCGATCTCGATGTGGCGATGGATCTGCTCGTACGTCCTGTGTCCTTTGAGCATCGCCAGCAGCTCGTGAACCCAGACGCTCGCCAGCGAGCCCGCCAGGACGCACTGCTCCTCGGTGGCCGTCTCCGGGCTGAGCCCGTGCCCGGAGACGCGCAGCATCAGACCCGTCATGCGGTCCCCGAACGGGGTCTCGACCTCTGACGTGATCAGTGACCGGATGAGGGCGTCCGCCAGCTCCGGCTCACGCATCAGCCCGCGGGTGGCGCGCATCAGGACGTCGACGGCGCGCCCAGAGGGCGTGGTGGCGGTCGGCGGCCTGCGTTCGATGCTCCCCTCCAGGAGATCGATCTCCTCGCTGACGACGGCCACGACCAGATCCATTTTGGAGGGGAAGTAGCGGTAGAGCGTGCCGAGGGCGACCCCCGCGCGCTCGGCGACGGTGCGCATCTGCATCGCCTCGACGCCGCCGCGGGAGGCGAGGGCGGCGGCGGCCTGGACGATGCGCTTGCGTCGCTGGTGCTGGCTCCTCGCGCGGACGCCGGTTGACGTCGATTCGCTCTGCACGCCGGGTGCCCCCTTGGTCGTGGCCGGTCCGGTGTCGCTCGGGGCAGGGGCACCGCTGAGGCGCGAGGCGACCGGCGGCCCCGTGGTCGCATGCGGGGTACGCATAAGAACACGTTATCTGATTTCCGGATGCTCCGGTGGGTTATTTGCGAGTCACAAGAGAGCCCTATTCCCACATGTCATGCGTGTTATGGCGACATGTCGCCACCCGTTGGTCCGGCCCCAACCCAAGTCAATAATGGAATCAGTTCTATTAAGGCGGACTTCTGGCCCGGCCGGATCACCGGGGAGCGGAGGGACCCTTGCCCGATAAGGGGGCGCCCACCGCGCCGGGTGCCTCGCCGGGTAGTGAAGTTTCACCCCTGGGAGGGGAAAAGGCAGCCCGATGTCCGCGAGCCGTACCCGTTGAGGCTCGAAACCGGCGGGGAGAGCGCGTTCTTCTGGAAAGGTGTCCGAGGGCGAGCGCCGGACCGGGAAACACGCCGACTGTGGCGAGCCGCGTCAGGTCACGGTGGGTTACGGTGCCTGTCGGATCCGGCCAGGGCGTCGTGCCGATCGGCCGGGTGTACGGCGTGGCGGGTGGTGAGGGCGGTGAGGGCGGGGCCCTCCGGCTCAGCCGCGCGTCACAATCCCCGGTTTCGGGGCTTGGGACCTCTTTTGTGGTCGCTGTGGTGGAACTGTCGGAAGGTGTGCGGACAGTAGGCAATGTCGTGGACTGTCTACGTGGAGAAGTGGGTATCGGTATGCCGTTGTGTGTGACGTACCGCCAGATGGACGACGAGTCATCCTGCCGATATGGGTCCCCCCCGGGAGTCGTGATGCGGACACCTACCGAAGAGCAGGTCGAGATCGGAGCCGTCCTTCCCGGCCTCACGATCGCACTGACCCCCGCCGTGACCATCTCGACGGGGTCGGCGACCGCGGATCTCACACCGGTCCGGCGCGAAGCGGAAGGAGCCAGGACCCGGCGGTCCAAGGACGACTTCCTCAACATCCTGATCACGATGGGACTCGTCGAACGGTACGTCACCGACTGGGCGGGCCCCGAGGCGCTGATCCGCGGCATCAACGTCAAGCTCGGCGTCCCCGCCTACGAGGGCGACACACTGGCTCTGACCGGCACCGTCGTCGCCTGTGAGGACGGCGAGTTCACGGTGCGGGTCCGGGGAGAGGTCAGCATCGGAGAGCACACCTCCGGCACCGTCCGCTTCGCCTTCCCCGACAGCTGACCACGACCTCCCGGATGCCGTGCTCCGGCATCCGGGGGTGCCGCCCTCCGGCCGATGACCTCGGGCGGGCACCGGCCGTCGGCTCCTGGCCTCAGGGGGTGACGATGGTGGGCACCGCGAAGAAGACGAGCATGGCGATCGCCACGCAGATCACACAGATGACGAAGCCGAACAGCTCCCACGCCCAGTCGTGGTGCTGTTCGGTCTTCCTGGCCTGCCTGCGCCTGCGACGTGCCCGCTTCTCCTGCCGCGCCGAGCGGGCGGATCCCGCCGTCTGGAGCGTCCCTTCCGGGTGATCCTCCGCGTCCGGATCCTCCGTGACCTGGCTTTCCGCGCCTCGATCCGCCGCGGTTCTGGCTGTGCTTCGGTCCGCTGCGGTCCGGGTCTCCGTGCTTCGGTCCGCCGTGCTCCAGGGCTCCGCGGTCCGTGCTTCCCCGGCCTGGCCGCCGCTCACGGTCAGGGTCGCGTCCGGCCGCCAGGTCGCCTCCGTGTCTCCGGGCCTGGAGTCGTCCGCGGCGCTTGTCTCCTGCGGGGAACGGATGCCAGGAAAGTCGGCGGCCAGGACGTCGTGCCCCGCGGTGTCGGGCCTTGTGACGTCGAATCCTGCGGTCTCGGGCGCCAGGATGTCGGGCCTTGTGATGCCGAATGCTGCGGTCTCGGGCGCCAGGACATCGGCTCCCACGGTGTCGGGCCTCGTGCTCCCCGGCATTGTGACGTCGTCCGCAGGAGGTGTCCCGTGTGAGGCACGGTGCAGGCCCGGCCGTTCCGCGCGTCCGGTCCTTTCCGCCTCCGCCTGCTCTCCGGCTCCCCTGGTGCCAGGCCGTTTCGCGTGCCGGGCGCGGTCGCCGGGCATTGGCGTGCCCAGTTCGTCGGCTCGCAGGGGCCAGTCGGGCAGCGTCGGCCGTGCCGCCAGAGGCTCTCGCAGACCGGGGGCGGTCGCGTCCAGTTCCTCGGCCCGCAACGGCCAGCCGGGCAGCGTCGTCTCGGTGTCGGGCACCTCGTCCCTGGGGGCCGACGCCACCAGCTTGTCGGTGTGCGGCCTGGCCCTGGGCTCCGGGGTGAACGGCTGGAACAGGTCCTCCGCGGGGGAGGCGTCGCCGGGCCCGGCACCCTTGGTCCGGAGGGCGTCGTCGAGCACGTCCGCCGGGGGCGGGGCGGCCAGCGGCATCGCCCGGCGGGGCTTCGGCCGCTGGAGCTTGCGGCGAGGGGAGCGGGGCACGATCTCGTCGAGCGCGCTCAGCACCGAGTCCTTGAGCTTCGGCATCGGCGCGGTCGTGGCCTCGTGCGCGGAGACCACGTCGGGGTCGGGCGGTGAGAAGGGGTCGGGGAAGCGGTCCTGCGAGGAGGAGGGCGGGAAGAAGTCGGCCGGGGAGAAGGGAGGCGGCAGCTCGGGCGGCGGGAAGACGCTCGTGCTGGTCAGCGGGTCGGTCTCGGTGAGCGGCAGCGGCCAGGTCGGAGGCGTCGGCCACAGGGGCTTGAGTGGCGTCACGGAGATCACGGAGGTCACAGACGCCGCAGCCTGGGTGGACGAGGGCGGGGCGGCGAGCGCCGTACCCGGCCGCGGCGCGAGCGCGACCCCGCGCAGTGCAGCGGGCGGGACGGCCCAGGGGGCGCGGACGAGCACGTCACGGATCGGGGCCACGCTCAGCGCGCCGAACGCGTCGGCCAGATGGGCGGGCACCCTGGCCGAGGCCAGGGCCAGTTCCAGCGACTGGGCGAAGCGGCGGCAGGCGCTCACGGTCAGCTCGTCGGCCGTGTCGGCGGCCACGTCGAGCACCCACGACAGTTCCGCGGTGTCCATCTCGCGCACGCCGGACAGGTACAGCACCTCGCGCTGGTGCGGGCGCAGGTCGCGCAGCACCCGCTCGACGAAAGCGGAGACCGGGTCAACACTGGGCGCGGGTGAGGCGTAGAGCACGTTCCGCTGATGGATCTCACGGCGGGCGAGCGCGTAGAGCGCGGCACGCGGTGGCTCGGCGTCGGCGGCGGGGAGGCCGGTGAAGACGGCCGCCAGCGCCGCCGCCGCCGACTCAGGGTCGCCCAGCTGGTCATGGCAGTAGGCGAACAGCCCGGCGGCGTGCTTGTCGTACAGCTCGGTGATCAGTTCGCCGCGCGAGCGCTGATCGAGGATCGGTGGGGTCACGGGACCGGTTCCTCTGGGGTCGTGGTGAAGAGCAAGGGCGTGGAGCCCGTGGTGCGTGTGACTGGAGGGGTCGATGTCCACGATATGGGTAATCGTGCAGAGTCGTAGAGGTTCTCAGCACTATTGAGTGTCCTTTTGATAGATATCCCGCTAGCCTGGGCGGCTCGATTGGGGGTAGCAGGGCGGAGCCCAAGGGGCCGCCGTAGGCTGTTGGCCGACAGATCATGGGGCAGTTGTGGCAGGGGGGCCGCGGCCCTGCCGAGAAGCATGAGGTTGCGCATGATCACATTTGACGGGGTCACCAAGCGTTACGCCGACGGGACCGTCGCCGTGGACCATCTGAGCCTTGAGGTGCCGACGGGGGAGATAACGGTTTTCGTCGGCCCTTCCGGCTGCGGCAAGACCACTTCTCTCCGGATGATCAACAGAATGATCGACGCGACGGAGGGCCGGATTCTCCTCGACGGCGTCGACGTCAAGACCATCGACCCGCCGACCCTGCGCCGGGGCATCGGTTACGTCATCCAGCAGGCGGGCCTCTTTCCGCACCGCAAGATCGTTGACAACGTGGCGACGGTGCCGTACCTGCTCGGCTGGGACAGGAAGAAGGCCCGTGACCGGGCCATGGAGCTGCTGGAACGGGTCGGGCTCGACCTCAAGCTGGCCGACCGCTACCCCTTCCAGCTCTCCGGAGGCCAGCAGCAGCGGGTCGGCGTCGCCCGCGCGCTGGCGGCCGACCCGCCGGTGCTGCTGATGGACGAGCCGTTCAGCGCGGTCGACCCCATCGTGCGCACGAGCCTGCAGGAGGAGCTGCTCAGACTGCAGGCCGAGCTGAACAAGACCATCGTGTTCGTCACCCACGACATCGACGAGGCGATCAAGCTCGGTGACCGGGTCGCCGTGCTCCGCGTCGGCGGTCACCTCGCGCAGCTCGACGACCCCCCGACCCTTCTCGCCAGGCCCGCGGACGACTTCGTCCGCGAGTTCCTCGGCCGCGACAGGGGCATCCGCCGCCTGTCGTTCATCTCGGACGAGGGAGTACGGCTCCGCACCGACCTCACCGTGCCCGCCTCCGCGGAGGCCTCCTCGGTGCGCGGTACGGCCGAGCCCTGGCTGGCCGTGGTCGACGGGGAGAACAGGCCGCTCGGCTGGGCCAGGGTCGAGGACCTACCGGAGTCCGGCACCGTGGCGGAGGTGCGGCTGGCGCCGTACGGGACGTTCGTCAGGGGGCGTGACTCGCTGCGCGGCGCGCTGGACGCGACGCTGCTGTCCCCCTCGGGCAGCGCGATCGCGGTGGACGAGGCGGGGCGGGTCGAGGGCGTGGCCACCCGCGAGGCGCTGGACGAGGCGTTCGACAAGGTCGCCGGAGGCAGCGGCGCGGTTGCGGGGAGCGCGGGCGCGGTCCAGGGCGCCGCGGGCGCGGCTCCGGGAGGCGCCGGTGCGTGAGGAGCCGCTGATCCGCTGGGACTGGATCGGGCGCAACTGGCCCACCATCCAGGGCCTGCTCGAGGACCACGTGGTCATGTCGCTGGTGCCGATCATCGTGGGGCTGCTCGTCGCGCTCCCGCTCGGGCTGGCCTGTGTCCGCTGGCGCTGGCTCTACCAGCCGACCGTCGGCGTCATGAACGTGGTCTACTCGCTGCCCTCGCTGGCCGTCTTCATCGTGCTCATCCCGATCACGGGCCTCGCCACGCGGACGACCGTCATGATCCCGCTCACCTTCTACGCCATGGCCGTGCTGATCCCGGCGGTCGTCGACGGGCTCACCGCGGTTCCCGACCACGTGCGCCAGTCCGCGGTCGCCATGGGCTTCACCCCGCTGCGCAGGCTGCTGCGGGTCGAGCTGCCGATCGCGGTGCCGGTCGTGCTGGCCGGGCTCAGAGTGGCCGCGGTCTCCAGCATCAGCCTGGTCAGCGTGGGCGCGCTGGTCGGCAGGGGCGGCCTCGGCTACCTGTTCATCGACGGCTGGCAACGACAGTTCTACACCCCGATCATCGTGGGCATCGCGCTGGTCGTGCTGCTGGCCGCGATCGCCGACACGCTGCTGGTGCTGGCCCAGCGCCTGCTCACTCCGTGGTCGCGGGCGAGGGGGACGGCGTGAACTGGTTGCTCGACTTCTTCGGGAACCCGGCCAACTGGTCGGGACCCGACGGCATCCCGGCCAGGCTGCTGGAGCACCTGCAGTTCTCGGCGGTCGCGTTGCTGCTGGCCGTACTGATCGCACTGCCGCTCGGGCTGTGGATCGGCCACACCGGCAGGGGCGCGCTGTTCGCGGTGCTGAGCGCCAACGCGGCCCGCGCCCTTCCGACGCTGGGCCTGCTCGTGCTCATCGTGCTGCTCATGGGCGTCGGCACCGACATCCCGGTGCTGATCCCGCTGGTGGCGCTCGCCGTGCCGCCCATCCTCGTCAACACCTACGAGGGCATCAGGGGTGTCGACCCCGAGCTGCGGGACGCCGCGTACGGCATGGGCCTGCGCGGCGGCCAGGTCCTCGGCAGGGTGCTCGTGCCGGTCGCGCTGCCGCTCATCCTGCTCGGCCTGCGGATCGCCGCGATCCAGGTGGTCTCGACCGCCACCGTGGCCGCCTACGTCGGGCTTGGCGGTCTCGGCCGGTTCATCGTCGACGGCCTCGCGACCAAAGACTTCCCGCGCACGATCGGCGGAGCGGTGCTCGTGGCGCTGCTCGCCCTGGTCGTCCAGCTGGGGTTCACCGTGATCCAGCGCCTCGTGGTCTCTCCGGGGGTGAGCGAGCGCCAGGCCATACGGTAATGTCTATATTACCTCCCGCTTTAGAAGGGAAAAGCACGATGAAGCGCCTTTTCAGCACCGTGGTTGTCGTCCTCACCACGGCGCTCGCACTCAGCGCGTGCGGCGGCGGTGGTGATCCGCTCACCAGCGCCTCCGCGAGCCCCGCGGGCTCCGGGGCCGCGTCGCCGACCGGGGGAGGCGGTGGTGGCGGGGGCAAGGCCGTCGTCGGCTCGGCCAACTTCCCGGAGAACGTCCTGCTCGCCGAGATCTACGCCCAGGCTCTCGAGGCCAAGGGTGTCCAGGTCGAGAAGAAGCTCAACATCGGCAGCCGTGAGGTCCTCTACGACCAGGTCAAGAGCGGCGGCCTGACGGTCCTGCCGGAGTACATCGGCTCGCTTCTCGCCTTCGTCGACAAGACGACCACCGCGAAGACCAAGGACGACGTCGTCGCCGGGCTCAAGGAGAAGCTCCCGGCCGAGCTCGAGGTCCTTGATCCCGCCGCGGCCGAGGACAACAACTCGCTGACCGTCACCAGGGAGACCGCGCAGAAGAACGGCCTCACCACGATCGAGGACCTGGTCAAGGTCGCCAAGGGCTACTCCATCGGCGGACCGCCGGAGTTCCAGTCACGCCAGGAGAAGAACTTCAAGGACACCTACGGCCTGGAGTTCAAGGAGTGGAAGAAGACCGGTGACGCGACCGCCGACGCCATCAAGGACGGCACCGTCCAGGTTGGCAACGTCTTCACCACCGACCCGAAGATCGTGATCAACGGCCTGATCTCGCTGCAGGACAACAAGAACGCGTTCGCCGCCGACAACGTCGTGCCTCTGGTCAACAAGGCGGCTGCGAACGACACCGTCAAGACCACGCTGAACGTCGTCTCCGCCAAGCTCGACACCCCCGGTCTCCTCGCGCTGATGAAGCGCGTCGCGATCGACAAGGACGACGCCGCGACGGTCGCCAAGGACTGGCTGACCCAGAACGGCCTGGCGTAGCCGCGGGCTCCGGCCCGCCACGACCGAGGAAACGGCCATGACCCGGCCCGCGCCGTCCGAAGGCGCGGGCCGCGTCATGTCCGCGCCCGGTTCCCCGCCCGGCTGTCCCGCGTGGCTCGAGACCTTCGCCGCGTCCGGTCCCGCACCCTGGCCCCTCCGGGGCGGTCCCGCGCCCGGTCCGGCCCCGACCCCATGCCCACCTTTCGGGATGATGACCGCATGAACGAGTTCATCGAGGCCATGGCGCAGGTGCCGACCGGCGTGACGGTCGTCACCGTGAAGGACGAGCGCGACGACGTGGGGGCCACGGTCGGCACCTTCGTCTCGATCTCGCTCGACCCGCAGCTGGTCATGGTGAGCATGGAGAGCACCGGCTATCTCAACGAGCTGTTGTTGCGCCGCGACCGCTGGGCCGCCAGCGTGCTGTCCGCCGACCAGAAGGCGATCGCCAGCCGTTTCGCGACCGAGGGCCGTCCCGGCGCCCGGCTCCTGCTCGCCGGGACGCCGCACCACCGGGGCAAGCTGAGCGAGGCGCTCGTCGTCGACGGGGGCGTCGCCGCCCTGGAGGCCGAGACCCTCAAGGTCGTCCCGGCCGGAGACCACACACTCTTCATCGCCCGCGTGCTGGCCGTCGACTACGTCACCGCGGGCCTGGCCCCCCTCGTACGGCTCCGCAGTCGCTACCGCCCCATCGGCTGACGCCCGGTAAAGCGCCGACGAGCCGCCTGGTGGGCGGGGACCGGCGGCCGGCTCCGTGACCGGCCCGGCGGCGGGTCCCCCGTACGGCGCACGGCTCGGTGAGCGGTACGGCGTGTGACGCGGTGAGCCGTACGGCGCGCGGTTCAGTGAGCCGTACGGCGCGCGGCTCAGTGAAGCGTCATGTCGCGCAGGCCCGTCTCCATCACCTTGACCAGCTGGGTGAGACCCTCGATGATCTGCGCACGCTGCTCCCCGGTCATGCCGCTGAGCAGTTGCACCTCGATGGCGAGCTGCTTGGGGAACAGTGAGTCGACGGCCCGCAGGCCCTCGTCCGTGAGGCGTACCAGGGCCGTCCTGCGGTCGGCCGGATTGATCTCGCGGGTGATGTAACCCCGCCGCTCCAGCTTGGCCAGGGTCTTGCTCAGCGCCGCCGGGGATCGGCTCATCTGCCTGGCCAGTTGCCGGGCGATCGTCGGCTGCTCGGCGTGCCGGAGCCTCAGCAACACGTCGAGTTCCGGCGAGGTCACCGAGGCGCTGTCGAAGAGCGGCTCGATCGCCAGGTCCAGCAGCGCCTGAACGCGCTTCAGCGGGCCCACAACCTCCATCGACGAGATGTCGAGGCCCGGATACATCTGCCGCCATCGTTCGTACGCGGGGTGAGAGGGGGTTTGCATGAACCCTCCAATTCGTTAACCTGTGAACTACTTGTATCCGTTAACTAGTTAACTACTTGTTTCATATATCGCCCATCGTAGCGGCCCGGCCGCCCGCCCAGCGGTCTGTTCACCTGCCCTACCAGCCAGAAAGCGGTTCACAGCCATGTCCGCAGACACCCCCCTGGCCGCCCCCGCCGTAACCGGTGGGGGAGGACCACCCAAGCACATCGGCCGACTGCTCATCGTGCTCGCCGCCCTCAGCGCGGTCGCCCCGCTGGCCACGGACATGTACGTGCCCGGTTTCCCCGCCCTGGCCCGGTCCCTGGAGACCACCGGCCCGTCGGTCCAGCTGTCCATGACGGCCTTCCTCGTCGGCCTCGCCGCCGGTCAGCTCCTGCTGGGCCCGGTCAGCGACGCCGTGGGCCGCCGCCGTGTCCTGCTGTCGGGCGCCGCGCTGTTCACGGTGCTCTCGCTCGTCTGCGCCGTCGCGCCCGACATCAACGTTCTCAACGCGGCGCGACTGCTGCAGGGGGTCGCCGGAGCGGCGGGCATGGTGGTCGCCCGCGCCGTTCTCACCGACCGCTTCCACGGCACCCCCGAGGCTCCCCGCCACTTCGCGACCCTGTCGGCCATCGTGTCCGTGGCCCCGGTGGTCGCCCCGGTGCTCGGCGGTGCGATCCTCGGCGTCGCCTCCTGGCGGGTCGTGTTCGCCGTGCTGGCGGTCTTCGGCGTGCTCCTGTTCGTCGGCGTCATGGCCTGGGTGCCGGAGAGTCTTCCCGCCGCCGCGAGGCGGTCGGGCGGGGTGAGAAGCACCTCCCAGGCCATCGCCGGACTGCTGGGCAGGCGCGCCCTCGTGGGGTACATCCTCGCCTCCTCCCTGTCCGGGGCCGGTCTCTTCACCTACATCGCGGGCTCGACGTTCGTCTTCCAGGATGTCTACGGCCTGTCGCCCACGCAGTACAGCTTCGTCTTCGCCGTCAACGCCCTCGGCCTGCTGGGCGGCAGCCTCTGCTTCGGCCGCCTGGCCGCCCGCGTCCGGGTCAACACCCTGTTCACCGCGGGCCTCGTCACGGCCCTGGCCGCCACGGCCGTCCTGGTCGTGCTGCTGGCCACCACCGGCGGCGGTTTCGCCACCACCTGGATCTGCCTCCTGCTGACCGTCACCGGCCTCGGCATCGTCCTGCCCGCCACCATGACCGTCGCCCAGTTCCTCGGCCACGACGCCCCCGGGGCCACCTCCGGTCTCCTCGGCGGCGTCCAGTTCGTGCTGGGGGCCGCGGCCTCACCCCTGGCGGGCCTGTTCGGAACCAGCAGCCCGATGCCGATGGCCGCCATCATGCTGGTCTCCTTCGCCCTGTCCATCCTGGCCCTCGTCGTGCTCGCCCGCCCCTGGCAGGGGCATGGAGAACCGATCCGTACGGCGGTGGCCGAGGCCTGAATCGCTCGTGGTGTCGCTCGCCAGGCGGTGGTTATGCCGCGCGACGAGGGGGCGGCCTTTCCGGTCTTCCGGGTGACCACGCCGCGGTCCGTCCACCAACGGTGCGGGCGGCGCCTGGCCGGATCCGGCCAGGGGGACAACTGGTCATGCCCCATGCTCGTCTACGACGCTGTAGGGGTATGTGGTGCTGTGGACGGCGGTTTTGTGAAGTGGGGAGAATTTGTCTAATCCCGTAGAGGTGAGATCAGGGCCTCATGAGTTACTGCTTGGCTACAACGAAAAGATTCTCGACCTGCATGAGGCGATAAGGGTTCGGAAGATTCAGGTTCGGTCTCTTTTGGTTTCTGGATTCATTTCCGTTTTCGCCACCGTTGTCATATTCTCCGTCACCGTTGCGACATGGGGAAGGTACGACGTCGGCCCGTGGAATCGGGTTGCGATTCCGCTGGTGATCCTGTGCGGGGCGTTTTTCGTCTGGCAGTTGGACGTCGAGTACAAGAGGAGCGGCGATCGGAAGAAGACCGTCCGCAGACTCCGGCTGGACCTGGAGCTGGCGGAGGAGTCCCGCCGTATCTATGCCTCCAATCTCAACCTCCCCGTCTACCACCGGCAGTACTCCTACAAGGAGGACGTTCCGCGGGAGCTTCGACAGCTGCGGACGGAGGCGAAATATTATCGCAGGATCCACAATGTTTTTCAGGCGATCATCATCGTAGGGTCCCTGGGTACCACCACCGCTGCCAGTCTTGCCGACACCCCTGCCCCTTTGAAGTGGGTGACGGTGGCGCTGAGCTTCGCCGTCGGCGTGTCCGCTGGATTCACCGGTTACTTCAAGTATCGCGAGCGAAGCTTCTACCTGCAGCAGACGGCGGATGCCGTCGAGCAGCATGTGTCTGCTTTCGAGCTGGGGATCCCTCCGTACGAAGAAAGAGATGAGAGGGTAAACATATACAGGCTCGCCAGGGAGATAGAGCTGCTCCGCGTGGAACAGCGAAAGCGGCAGCAGCAGCTGGACCAGCCGTACGAGGGGCGAGAGAGCACTCTCTGAACGCGCCGGTGGCCGGCCGGGAGAACCGGCCGGTAATGCGGCGGACCGTCGGAGGGATCGTCCGTCGGTGTGTCAGCGGATCGTCCAGGAGCCGGGGAGCATGAGGGGACCGTAGGAGGGCAGGCCGAGCTCGGTGGCGAGGTGGGCCAGCGGACCCCAGGCCTCGATGCGGACCCTGGCCAGCGCGGCGGCCCTGTCCTCGCTGGAGTCCGCCGGGCGCAGGCGCTCAAGCGGGTTCAGCTTGGGATAGCTCCGCACCGGGGCGTCCGCGGGCAGACCGGCCTTCTTCCTGGCCAGGGCCAGGGCGTCCTCCAGGCCGCCGAGCTCGTCGACGAGCCCGCCCTCGCGGGCGTCGGCACCGGTCCAGACCCGGCCCTTGGCCAGCTCGTGGGCACGCTCGCGCGACAGGCCGCGGCCTTCGGCCACCTTGCTCACGAAGTCGTCGTAGACCCGGTCGAGCCAGGCGTTCACCCGCGCCCACTGGGCCTCGGAGAAGGCGGTCGTCGAGGAGAACATCCCGGCGTTCGCGCCCTCGCCGACCGTCTCCGAGGAGACGCCGAGCTTCTCCAGCAGGCCGCCGATGACGGCCTTGCCGCCGAAAACGCCGATGGAGCCGGTGAGCGTGCCCGGCTCGGCCACGATCGCGTCCGCGGCCATCGAGACCATGTAGCCGCCGGAGGCCGCGACGTCGCCCATCGAGACGACGATCGGCTTGCCCGCCTTGCGGGTGAGCACGACCTCACGCCAGATGGCGTCCGAGGCCACGTACGAACCGCCGGGGCTGTCCACCCTGAAGACGACGGCCTTGACGTGCTCGTCGCGCCGGGCGGCGCGCAGGGCGGCGCAGACGGTGTCCGAGCCCATCGCCCCGCCCCCGCCGAGAGGGCTGCGTCCGCTGCGGCCGAGGCGGATGGGACCGGTGCCGTGAACCAGGGCGACCGTCTGGCCGCCGGGGTGCGGAAGCTTGCCCGAGATCGGCCCCTTGGCGTAGCGGCCGACATAGAGCAGCAGGGCGCTCTCCCCCGCGGCCTGCTTGACCTCGTCGTAGACCTCGTCGCGGTAGGCCATCCGGTCGACGAGCCCGGCCTCGACCGCCTCGGCGCCGATGAACGGGCCCTGGTCGACGAGCTCACGGACCAGGGCGGGGTCGAGGCCCCGTCCCTCGGCGATGCCCGCGACGATCTGCTCGGTGACCGACTCGGTGATCCGGCCCATCGACTCGCGGTGGGCCTCGGTCATGTGATCTTGGGTGAAGGTGTTGGCGGCGGTCTTGTATTCGTGCCGCTGCCCGATTTGATACTCGACGCCGAGCTTGCCGAGCGCCCCCCGTAGGAAGCGCTGCTCCATCGAGACGCCGGTGAGCCCGACGTCACCGGACGGCTGCAGGTAGACCCGCTCGAAGGCGGTGGCCAGGTAGTAGGGGACGGTGCCCGCGCCGAACTCGCCGAACGTCTCGGCGAACGCGACCGTCAGCTTGCCCGCCTCCCTGAACCGGGTCACGGCCCGCCGCAGCTCCTGCACCGTCGCCAGGCCGAGCGGCTGGGTGCCGATCTTGACGATCAGCGCTCTGACCCTGGCGTCCTTCCTGGCCCGCTTGAGGCCGGAGAGCACGTCGGCCAGACGCGCCTTGCGCATGGACAGGATCGCGCCCAGCGGGTCGGCGGGGGGACCCTCCGCCAGCCCTTCGGTGAGGTCAAGCTCAAGGACCAGCGGAGCGGTACGCCGTTGCCGGAGCCGGTCGACGGTGTCGATGATCACCTTGGTCGCGTCCATGGTCTCACCCTAAGCGACGCATCCGCGCTTGGGCCTTTCCCGACGACACATCCCGGACTCTCTTGCGGCGGTCCCGTTCTAAGCGGTACGGCGGGCGTTGACCTGCTTCCTCAGCAGCGAGATCGACGCCGAGGGGAAGGCCCCTCGCAGCCGCCTGTCCTCGGCCGTGGTGAGGGCGTCCTTGACCGTGGCCGTCCCGCCGACCCCGGCGGTGAAGTTGACCCCGCCGTTCGCCCAGTTCAGCCACGCGGCCAGCAGCTCACTTTCGAACTTCGCCCGCTTCGTCTTCTTGGCGGGCTTGAGCACCCGCTGGGCGGTGGTCAGCGTGGACACGCCGGTCAGCTCGGAGAAGACCCTGCTGGCCTTGCCCACCATGCCGAGATAGCACCTGAGCGTCGCGTCCGGCAGTGTTCCCCTGCCGGGACCGACCTCGACGGCCCACCGCGCGGCGCTCAGTGTCTTCTTCGACTTCCCGCGGACGCACATCGCGGCCTGGGCCGCGGGGGCGGCCGGGCTCGGCGAGGTCGCCGGGGGCGCCGGGGGCGCGGTCACGGTCACGGTTACGGTGACCGTCGGCAGCGGGACCGGGACGGGGGCCTGCGTCGGTCCCGAGGGCGGGGGCAGGGAGCCGGGCTGCGGGCTCGGGCTGGGGTCGTCCGGATCGTCGGAGGAGTCGTCGCCGGGGTCGCCGGGCTCGGACTCGTCCGGGTCGGGAGTCTGGGTCACGGCGGGGGAGGGGGAGGCCCCGGTGAGCGCGCCGTACAGGTCGAGGCGGGGTGTGGTGACCCCGTCGTAGACGATCGGGCGGCCCGCGGCGGTCAGCCTGCCGACGAGCGCGTCCGCCGCAGTGCCCGCCGCAGTGCCCGCGCCGGTCTCCGACGCCTTCTGGGACAGTACGGCCAGCGCGCCGGTGACGTGCGGGGTGGACATCGAGGTCCCGCTGTAGACCCTGGTGCCGCCACCCGGCACCGAGGAGTCGATCTCGACGCCGGGGGCGAAGAGGTCGAGCACGGAGCCGTAATTCGACCAGTCGGCGACGCGGTCGGTGTCGTCGGTCGCGCCGACCGTCACCGCACCGGAGATGCATCCGGGAGCTCCCGCGCCGAGATAGCCCTCGTTCCCGGCAGCGGCGACGGCTGAGACGCCCTTGGCGCGCAGCACGTCGATCCGCTGCTTCATCCCCTGGACCTCGGACTCGGCGTCGCAGGCTCCGCCGTAGAGGCCGCCGCCGAGGCTGAGGTTGACCGCGACGAGGCCGGGGACGGTGTCCTTCAGCTCCGCGACGTAGTCGAGCGCGAGCAGGAGCGACGACTCGTAGGCGGTGATGCAGGTCCCGCCCCCCTCGGGACAGTCGTCCACGCGACTGAAGACCTGGATCGCCACGATGTCCGCGCCGGGCGCGACGGCGTGGGCGATGCCCGCCACGTGGGTGCCGTGCTCGCACAGGTTGCCCTGGTCCTGCTGGCACGCGGGGGTCCTGGCGTCCGCCGAGTCGTCCGTCTCCTGGCCGTTCGGGCACAGGGACTTCGCGCCGTCGCCCGTCACGGAGAAGCAGGCCTCCTTCACGACCTTGCCGCCCAGCGCGGGATGGCCGCCGTCGATCCCGGTGTCGATGATCGCGATCGTCCTGCCTCTGCCGTCCGCCCCCTCCGTGTGGGCCCGGTCCGCTCCGATCAGCGTCAGGCCCGATGCCAGCGAGGTGGGGGAGTAGGTGCGGTCACGACGGATCGAGACCACCCTGGGATCCTTGGCCAGCTCGGTCAGTGAGTCGCCGGTGCCCTGTACGACGATGAAGGAGGTGTCCGGCGGCTGGAGCACGACGTCGGCTCCCGGCAGCGCCTGCGCCTCACCGGCGACCGGGGCGGCCTGCGCGGGGGCGGCCACCTCGACGATGACCCGGGCGCCGTCCTCGTCGGCGGCGAGCCCGACCTCCAGCTTCGGCGCGGGCGACGATGCCGGGTCCGGCTGGGCGGGCGTCGAGGTGGGGTCCGTCTGCGCGGGAGGTGCCTGTTCCGTCTGCGCGGGAGCCGGGGGAGTTGTCTGGGAGGCGACCGTCTCGGTCGTCTGCGCCGCCGTGACGGCGGGTTGATCCTCGGCGAGGGCGGCTACGGCGGGGGCGATGCTGAGCACGGTCACCAGGGCCACGAGGGCTCGAAGTCGCACACATCCTCCGGGGGATCGGACAGCTCCGGGCAGTCGATCAAGGCGTTATGGAGTCTAAGTAGCGTTTTGTCGCCAGTGAATAGCACGTTCCAGATTTTGAGGATCTTCTCAGCCATAGTTCATCTACGGTCCCGCCGCGTCCTCCACGGTCGGATGTCTCACTCCCGGGCGGACCTGTCACCTACGGTCGGACGTCTCACTCCCGGGCGGGCCTGTCACTCACGGTCCCGGGCCTGGTCGTCTGCGGTCCGGACGCGTCTGCGGCAGCCGGAGGCGGAGCGGCGGGAGGCCGTACATGGCTCGACCCTCCGCGGCGTGACGCGCACGGAGGGCCGAGTGTCCGAAATATTACTACTTGAGGCCGTTGGCGAGTGCGGTGATGAGCTCACCGTTGGGGGTGTCGCCGCTGGTCTCCCAGAAGAACGCGCCACCAAGGCCCTGGCTCTTGGCCCAGGCCATCTTGCTGCTGATGGTGGCGGGGGTGTCGTAGCTCCACCACTGGCCGTTGCAGAAGGCGTAGGCCGTACCGGCGATGGTGCCGTTGGAGGGGCACTTGGTCTTGATGACCTTGTAGTCCTCGATGCCGGCCTCATAGGTGCCGGGCGCGGCGGCGGTCGCGGTGCCACCCGGAGCGGCCTGGGTCACGCCGGTCCAGCCGCGGCCGTAGAAGCCGATGCCGATGAGCAGCTTGTCGGCGGGGATGCCCTTGCTCTTCAGCTTCTGGATCGCGGCGTCGGTGTTGAAGCCGTCCTTCGGAATGCCGGTGTAGGCGGTGAGGGGCGAGTGCGGAGCCGTCGGGCCCTTCGCGTCCCAGCCACCGAAGAAGTCGTAGGTCATCGGCATGAACCAGTTGAGGTACTGGGTCGCTCCGGCGTAGTCGGCCAGGTCGATCTTGCCGCCGTCGGCGCCGTCAGCGGTGATGGCCGCGGTGACCAGAGCGCTGGAGCCGAACTTGTTGCGCAGCGCGGAGACGACCTTCTTGAAGGCGTCGGGGCCGCTGCTGTCACAGGTCAGGCCACAGGCGTTCGGGTACTCCCAGTCGACGTCGATGCCGTCGAAGACGTCCGCCCAGCGCGGGTCCTTGACCACGTTGTAGCAGGAGTCGGCGAAAGCGGTCGGGTTGGCCGCGGCCTGGGTGAAGCCGCCGGACCAGGTCCAGCCGCCGAAGGAGTAGATGATCTTGAGGTTCGGGTAGAGCTTCTTCAGCCTGCGGAGCTGGCCGAAGTTGCCGCGCAGCGCGCCGTTGTCCCAGGTGTCGCCGACGCCGTCGACGCTCTCGCCCGCGCTGTACGACTTGTCGTAGTCGGCGTAGGCGTCGCCGATCGCGCAGCGGCCACCGGCGGTGTTGCCGAAGGCGTACAGCAGGTGGGTCAGCTTCGGCGCGGTGCCGCTGGTGACCAGGTTCTTCACGTGGTAGTTACGGCCGTAGACGCCCCACTCGGTGAAGTAACCGACAACCTTCTTGTCCCCGCCGGGGCCGGTCGGCGTCACGGTCGGGGTCGGGGTCGCCGTCGGGGTGACGGTGGGGGTGACAGTCGGCGTCGCGGTGGGGGTCGCGGTGGGGGTGACGGTCGGCGTCGCGGTGGGGGTCACCGTCGGCGTCACGGTCGGCGTCGGGGTGGGGTCTCCACCGCCGTCACAAGACCCACCGTTGAGCTTGCAGTTCAGCACACCGGAAACTCCGCCGGGTGAGCCGGTGAAGCCGAAGCTCACCGAGGCTCCCGCGCCCAGAGCACCGTTCCACGACTTGTTGGCGAAGGTGTAATGGCTGCCGCTCTTGGTCATGTCGGCGTCCCACGCGGAGGCGATCGACTTGCCCGCGGGGAGGTCGAACTCGACCTTCCAGCTGGTCAGGGCGCTCGATCCGGCCTTCACGGTGACATTGCCCTGGAAGCCTGAGCCCCAGTCGGAAGTCGTGGAGTACGTGGCGGTCGCGGGAGTGGCGGCCGTCGCTGTGCCCATCCCGATCCCAACGGGGACGAGCAGCGCTGTGGCTGCGATCAAGGAGCCGATGGTCATTCGTCGCAAGGGTTGCTCCAGGTCAAAGAGTTCCTAGCCCCCGAATTCATAGGAAAGTTTCCTATTAGTTTCCAGAGCGTAGGTTCTCCTTCCTGGGTGGTCAATGGCTCGCTGGCCGATATAAGGCGGATTTAAGGTTTGCAGGCGTCCCGGCAAACCCCGCCTGAACGGAAAAGGGCCGGTCACGCGTTACGTGACCGGCCCGGGGTGGTGTGAAAAAATTTATCCGGACTCGTTGACCCGTCCGTTCGGACGGATGGTCAAGACTCCGCCGGGGCGGAGATGGCCGTGGGTGTCCCGGGGGACTCCGCCTTGGCGCCCCCGCCGTCACCGCCGGTGGCTGTGTCACCACGGGTGGCCGCAGCCGTTCCGGCGGTCGTGTCACCGTCGGCGGTCGCAGTCGTTCCGGTGGTCGTGTCACCGTCGATGGTCGCGGTCGTTTCTGCGGCCGTGGCCGTGGCGGCCAGTTCCGGTTCGGCGGCGGCCTCGGCCTCGTTCACGGCCTTCCTCGTGGTTTCCTCTCCCACCTTCGTCTCGGCCCGCTCGCGGGTCGCGCTCTCCGTGGGAACGGAGGTCGCGCCCCGCCTGAGCCAGACGGCGCCCAGCGGCGGCACTCGCAGGTTGGCGGAGTACGGCAGGCCGTGCCAAGGCTCCTCGACCGCCTCGATCGCGCCCATGTTGCCCACCCCGCTGCCCGCGTAGTCGTAGGCGTCGGTGTTGAGCGCCTCCTCCCACGTGCCGCCCGACGGCAGGCCGAGGCGGTAGTCCTCGTGCGGCCCGCCGGAGAAGTTGACGACACAGGCCACGACCGACCCGTCGGGGGCGTACCTGAGGAAGGAGAAGACGTTGCCCTGCGCGTCGTCCGCGTCGATCCAGCGGAAGCCGTCGGGGGAGGAGTCGAGGGCCCACAGCGCGGGCGTGTCCCGGTAGATCCGGTTGAGGTCCTTCACCAGCCGCTGGACCCCCTTGTGCCCGTCGAAGTCGAGCACCCACCAGTCGAGACCTCGGACCTCCGACCATTCGGACCCCTGGCCGAACTCGCCGCCCATGAACAGGAGCTGCTTTCCCGGGTGGGCCCACATGAAGGCCAGCAGCGCGCGCAGGTTCGCGAACCGCTGCCACTCGTCGCCGGGCATCTTGCCGAGCAGTGACCCCTTGCCGTGCACGACCTCGTCGTGCGAGAGCGGGAGCACGAAGTTCTCCGAGTAGGCGTACATCAGCGAGAACGTCATCTGGTGGTGGTGGTACTGCCGGAAGATCGGCTCGTGCTTGAGGTAGGCGAGGGTGTCGTGCATCCAGCCCATGTTCCACTTGAACCCGAAGCCGAGCCCGCCGAGATGCACGGGACGGGAGACCCCGGGCCAGGCCGTCGACTCCTCCGCCACGGTGATGATCCCCGGCTGGTCCCGGTAGGAGAGCATGTTCATCTCCTTGAGGAACTCGACCGCGTCGAGGTTCTCGCGCCCGCCGTACTCGTTGGGCGTCCACTCGCCCTCGCGCCGCGAGTAGTCCAGGTAGAGCATCGAGGCGACCGCGTCAACGCGCAGCCCGTCGATGTGGAACTCACGCAGCCAGTACAGCGCGTTGGAGACCAGGAAGTTGCGCACCTCCCTGCGGCCGAAGTCGAAGACGTAGGTTCCCCAGTCGGGATGCTCCCCCCTGGCCGGGTCGGCGTGCTCGTAGAGGGGCGTGCCGTCGAACCTGGCCAGCGCCCAGTCGTCCATCGGGAAGTGCGCGGGCACCCAGTCGACCAGCACCCCGATGCCCGCCTCGTGCAGGCGGTCGACCAGGTAACGGAAGTCGTCGGGGCCGCCGAAACGGGCCGTTGGCGCGTAGTAGGACGTCACCTGGTAGCCCCACGAGCCGCCGAACGGATGCTCGGCGACCGGCAGGAACTCCACGTGGGTGAACCCCATGTCGACGACGTACTCGACCAGCTCGGTGGCCAGCTCCCGGTAAGAGAGGCCAGGGCGCCACGAGCCGAGGTGCACCTCGTAGGTGCTCATCGGCTCCTTCAGCGCGTTGGCGTCCGCGCGCCGCCGCATCCACTCGTCGTCCTGCCACTCGTACGACGATTTCTCGATCACCGAGGCGGTCGCGGGCGGCACCTCGGTGCGCCTGGCCATCGGATCGGCCTTGGCCCGCCACACGCTGTCGGCGCCGAGGACCTCGAACTTGTAGTGGTCACCCTCGCCGAGACCGGGGATGAACACCTCCCACACGCCGGACCTGCCCAGCGAGCGCATCGGATGGGCGGTGCCGTCCCAGTGGTTGAAGTCGCCGATCACTCGGACACCCCGCGCGTTCGGCGCCCAGACGGCGAAGGCCGTACCCTCGACGTCCTCGTGCCGCATGGCCCGGGCCCCGAGCACCTCCCACAGCCGTTCGTGGCGTCCCTCGCCGATCAGATGCAGGTCCACCTCGCCCAGCGTGGGCCAGTGCCGGTAGGGGTCGGCCATCTCGTACGGCTCCGCCCCCGCGTACGTGACCCGGAACCGATAATCCGGCACCTTGTCCAGCCCGGCGAGCGTCACCGCGAACACACCGTGGGCCACGTGTTCCATGTCATGGGTGTGATCGTCCACGACGACCTGGACCTTCTCGGCCAGCGGGCGCAGCGTCCTGATGGTCACACCGCTCGGCCCCGGGTGCGCACCGAGGATCGAGTGCGGATCATGGTGCGCTCCGCCCGCGAGCCGCTCCAGGTCCAAGTCCGCGTTCATGGATCACTCCCGTAGATCGGTATCCCCTAACCCTGCCCTACTCGGGCGTTACCACCCATGCCCTTGTCCGCTATCACCATGCGTGTCGCGAAAATGGGTGGATAGGCGGGGAGGAAAATCCCATTTGTGCTGCTAGGGCGTTGTGGAAATACTGTCCGTTGATCTAGCTGATCATACGAAGGACGGCAATGACCCCTTCCTCCCCACCCCCCGAAGCTCCCGAGCCGGGGGGCGCCGTGCCGAAGTCGGCCCCGCGGGCATGTGCCGTTTCCCCCCTTGCCCTGTCCCTCACTATCCCGTTCGTGTTCGTCCGGCGCCTCCAGCCGGTGCGTAACCTTCGGGACCTGACCTTCACGGTGCTCGTCGCGTTGTGCGTCGACGTTCTTGCCAAGATCGTCCTGATGCTGGCGGGCCCCCGGTTCGTCCTGTCGGCCGCCGTCCTCACCGGCCGGTCCACCCACCCGGACACGGACGCGCTGTTGCGCTGGCTGTTCCTGCTGCATCTGCCGACCGCCCTCTTCGCCTGGGTCGCCTTCATGCTCTGGCTGCTGGAGGCGCGCATGAACGCCGAGTCGCTGGCCCCGCTCCCACACCGCTGGTTCAAGATCTTCATCCTGCTGGGCTGGCTCGTTCCGGTCGCCAACCACTGGATTCCCAAGCAGATCGTGGACGACGTCTGGGCATCGTCCCGGCCGGGTGGTGTACGCGGTGACTTCATCGGCAGGCAGACGCACTCCGGGTTGGTCTGGGCCTGGTGGATCTCGTGGGTGCTGGCGAACTGGATGACGCCGCTGAGCTGGGGCATGTTCACCGCTCCCCACCGCCCCGCCTTCGCCGCCCTACTCCTGATCGACGCCCTCTTCCTGCTTCCCTCGCTGGTCGCGGTGGTCCTGCAGATCGCCGTCGTCCTGCGTGTCACACAGTTCCAGGAGTATCGTTCCGTCCTCCACCGGTCGTGGGTACGGGATCAGTAAGGGTTGCGGGCTGTGACGTCACGTGGGGTGATGCGGAAGCCCTGCCAGTGGGTCGGCATGGGGTCGGCGTCCTCGTCGCGGGCGACATGGTGGAAGTCGACGTTGACCCAGACCACGGGATCGGTGAGTTTCTCGCCGTTGACGTAGCGGTCGACGGAGTTGGCGCATCTGGGGGCCGGGTTGGTGGTCGCCAGTCGCTCGCAGGAGCGGTAGTTGGTGACATAGAGGTCGGCGCGGGTGAAGGGCTCGTTCGCCGGGCCGCGATACTCCGCGCTCTCGGTGTTGTCGATCTCCCAGGAGACGGGGTGCCTGTCGGCGTTGCGGACCCCGCGGTCGACCACCCGCCACCAGCGCGCCCTGCCGTTGACGGCCCTGGTCTCCCGGGTGAAGACCGTGCGCTTGAGCCTGCGCTTGGCCGTACCGGCGCCCGCGAAGTCGTACTGCTCGACGACGTCGCCCGTCCTGCCCTGGATATCGAAGTCCAGACGCCAGAAAACGTTGTGGGTGTGGCTCGCCTCGAAATGGCGGTTTCCCACGCCGATCGGCCAGCCGTGCTCGGGCGTGGTGGTGAACCCGGCCAGCGAGCCGGTCGCGCCGACGCGCGGGGTGATCGCGCCGTCGTCGGAGAAGGCCCATTCGACCAGGTAGGTGTACCAGCCCAGCTGGAACGCGGCGAAGACCACCAGGTCCGTGCCCTGGGCGGTCTTGCCTGATCCCTCCTCGTCCGACTTCAGGTAGGCGTGACCGCGCGCCCGAGTCGTCACGCAGACGAACTGCTCGCGGCGCTCCCCTCCGGGACAGTCGGTGCCCTGCAACGGGATGGCGGTGTACCCCATCGCCCCGATGTCGTGGAAGCGGGGACTGCCCTTGTCATATGGCACGTGGATCTGGGCGAGCGCCGCGCTGCGCAGCACGCTGATCGGCCCGTTGCCCTTGGGGGTGTAGACCACCTCGGTGAGGGTCAGTCCCTCGATGTTGCGCATCTCCCAGCACATCTGCCAGCGCGCGCCGTTCGGCAGCACCCTGTCCACCCGGTACGGCGTGCTGCACCGCGGCCCGGGAGCCGCCTTCGCGGCGAGAGGCGGTCCTGAGGAGAGGAAGCCGGAGCCGTGAGGGAACGCGAGACCCGTGGGGAACACGGCGCCGGTGAGCGTGGCGCAGTACATCACCAGGCTGAACGCGATGCGGAGCGGTCGCGAACCGGAGAGAGGACGGCGCGGGCCCAGAGGGAGAACCAGGGAGAAGTACCGCATCAGGGGAGGCAGGAGAAACACGGTCACCACTCCAGAATGTGGATCTTCTTGGCGGACAGGTCGACGATGATCCGGCTGGTGTCCAGCCAGTGGCCGCCCGGCAGCCGGACGAACAGCCGCAGGCACCGGTGGACCGCGCACTGCGTGGCGGCCCCGCCCTCCTGCGATGGGGTGAAGACCAGTCCTCGCAGCCCGAGATCGGAGGCGGAGCGCAGCAGCCTGCCCGCCGTCCCGGCATAGGAGAGCCGTACCCCGTCTCCGAGCTTCGGCTGGGCCAGCAGCAGTTCGGCTGCGCGTAGTTCCTCCGCCTTCGAGGGCGGCGGCTGCACGCCACGCGAGGCGGTCTCCCTCACCACCCTGTTCGTGCCGAGATCCACGGTCCGCACGATGAGGGTGTCCGTGTCGTAGTCATACAGATAGGCCTCGGCGAGCCGCCGCCCTCCGGAGCCTCCAGAACTCCCGGAACTCCCGGGGCCTCCGGAACTCCCCGTGTCTCCCGCCGTCCCCGGCCGTCCGGCCTCGCCGGCCTCCCCGGCGTCCTTGTCGTCGTCCCGCTCGACGTAGAGCAGCCCAACCCGTCCCATCGCCATGTGCTGACGTGACCCGGCGGACGCGAGCGCCTCCGCCCGTCCGATCTCCTCGTCGGTCAGCGGGTCCGCGGGCGCGGGCGCGGAAGGCGCCGTCTCCGCGGCCCGCGACTTCTGCTCGACGGGCAGGGACAACAACCCCATCCCCACCGCGGCGACCACCCCCGCCCCCGCGACCGCAACCACGACCCGTCGCCGCCCCATGAACACCCTCTTTACCGATTGTTGAGCATCGACTGCGAAGGGTAGCGGCGATGGGGTGTTCGGGCAGGTCAAAAGGCGTATTGCGGCTTTAGTGGTATAGGTGAGATTCGTTGGCAGGCGGCGGAGAGCTCTGGCAGGATCCCCGGATGAAGGCCTCGCCATCCGGGGAATCCGGTGCGCGGTGGCCGAAGGCGGCGTGCGGGTTCCCGTGCTTCGCGCTCTCGGACTCTCCCGCGTGTCCCGTGCTCGCAGGCATCCGATCACCGGTGACCGTCAAGCGGCGCGTCATCCACTGCGCGAACCGTCCGTGAGCCGTCACCAGTGCGGCGAAGGCCACGGCCAGCGCCGCGAGCAGCGGCAGCCGTTCCTCGTCGGCCAGCAGGATGGACTGGGCGTCGGCGAAGCCGGTACTGGCCGAGGCCCAGCCGGTGACCGTCACAGTCACCCACCGGCCGCCACGCCTGATGGCCGGGTGCGCGGTCGCGGTGGCGGCGGCCGGTACGGCCAGCACGGCGAAGACGACGGCGATCATCGCCGTCGCCGCAACGGTGAAGGCGGTGTCCACGCCGACGGCGAGCGCGACCGCGCGCATCAGCAGCCGGGCCACGAGGCCGCCGACCAGCCCGGCTGTCAGTGCCGCCACCGCCGTCGCCCACACCACACGGCCCCACGGAGACTTCTGTTCCTGCGCTACATCCCCATATCGCATTTAAGAGGATGTAGAGATATTTTCCCGACAAAGCAATGCCAGAAGAGAGCCGAAACCGGCTTGTTACCGACTGTGCTCCGTCACGAGGTGCGGCGGGGAGGCAGGGCGGCCGCCGCCCTCCGCGGCGACCCGCTCAACCCGTGCTTCCCGCCGCGATGCGCGGCTTGAGATCGTCGTCCGCCGGGCGGTACGGCCCGCCTCCCCGGGCCACCCGGGGTGACCGTGGTGCGGGGACGGCCGGTGCCTCATCGGAGGAACCGGATCTGCGGGTAGCGGGGTGAGGGGCGCTGGAGCAGGTGGTTGTCGAGGTGGCGTAGATGAAGGTCGAAGAACGCTCGTACGTAGTCACGTTGCGCGCGGATGGCGCGTTGCGGGTCGAGGGTGCCGATTGCCTGCGTCACCTGGCCAGGCGTCAACCCGAGGATGGGCGCGGCCTGGGGGAGCAGCGTTTCCATGTCGGTGAATGAGGCGTGGGTGGAGCCGGTGAGGGCCAGTTCGCGTTTCCAGCCGTGCTGGCCGGCCCAGAACTGATCCCAGCTGGGATCCTCCGGACCTGAGCCGGGGTCGCTGCCGAAGAGCAGGAAGGGGCGGTCGGTGCCCGCGGTGACGGGTGGCAGGAGGCTGCCGTCCAGGTTGACGCCGGCCCGCAGGCGCTGGTCGGCGCGGATGGCTGCGGCGGCTGTGGCGCCACCGAGGGAGTGGCCGAGCATGCCGACGCGGGACAGGTCGAACGCGCCGGTGAGGGTGGGGGGCAGGGGGCGCCGTCCGGCGTCGGGGTTGTGTCCGGCGTTGAGCGCGGTGAGCTGGTCCAGCACGAACCGGGTGTCCGCGGTGCGCACCGCGAGGGCCTTGGCGATCAGGGCATCGTCGATGTCGCTGGTAATGGCGAAGGTTTCCATCCGGCCGCCGGGAAACTCGACCTGGTCGGCGTCGTAGGTGTGGTCGATGGCCACGACCAGGTAGCCGTGGCTGGTCAGTTCCTCGATCAGAACGGTGCCGAGGCTGCGGTCGCTGCGCAGGCCCGGTGAGTACAGGACGACCGGCCTGCCGCGCCGGCCGGGGTTCACCGGTGCGGCCAGGTGGGCGTGCGTGGTCGGCAGCAGCAGCGTGCCGGGTGGGATGCCCTGACCCTGCTCGAAGAAGGGGACGGCGCCGGGTGACATCCAGGGCGCGGGCGGGTGGCCATGGGCCGCGCGTGCCGGATACCAGATCTGGATCATGAGTTCACGGGCCGGGCGGGAATCCTTCCAGGGATCAACGCGTGCCCGGTCGACCAGGTGCAACGAGACCGTGCCCAGGGGGTGCGGACCGGTTGGTGCGGGCACGGTAAGCCGCAGCGGAGTCGGCGTGGGATTGGGCGTGGGGGTGGCGGCGACCGGCGAATTCGCGGCGGGTCGCGACTGGGCGAATGCCGCGCTGGCCAGCGGGAGGGAAGCGATGGCTGACGCCACGGCGGTACCGAGCAGCGCTCGGCGGGTCAGGAGTCGTCTCTCGTTCACATCGCCAAAATGTAAGGTGTCCCTTCCATGAGGTCAAGGTCGCTTGACTTTATGGAAGGGACGCCTTACCTTCGTCGCATGGCAAAGCAGGTACAGCAGGACCAGGTGACCCGTGCGGCCCGCCGTGCTGTGCTCATCGACGGCATACCCGTGAGCACGTTGGGCGTGATCGCCCTGGCCCTGGGCGGTAACCCCGATCAGAGCACCGCCCAGAAGGCCTGGTGGATCGCGACCACCACCGCCTTCACCATCGCGATTGCCTGGGTGCTGCTGCGGGCATTCCGGCGCGCGGACGAATACCTGCGCAGGATTCAGTTGGAGAGCATGGCCATCGCGTTCGCCGCAGTCCTCGTAGGGCTGCAAGTGGCTACCCTGCTCGATGCCGCAGGCATCATCCAGCTCCATCAGCTCGCGCAGTTGATCCTCCTCGGTGGCGTGGGAATCTGGCTGCTGATCGCGGACCTGCGTACCCGCTTGCACCGCTGACGGAGGAGCATCTGTGAAGAACCGGCTACGCGAACTGCGCGCAGCTCGCCGGTGGAGCCAGGCCGACCTGGCCGACCGGTGCCAGGTCTCCCGGCAGGCCATCAACGCCATCGAAACCGAGCGGTACGACCCCAGCCTGCCTTTGGCGTTCACCATCGCCGACGTCTTCGGCCTGGCCATCGAGGAAATCTTCCATCCTGACCGGGCGGAAACGACGGGCAACCCGGCCGGACATTAAGTCTTTTCATCCGGTGTGGCGCTTTGATTCGATGTCGTGCAGGACGAGGATGGTCTGCACGATTGCGATGGCGCGACGTGCGCGGCAGTGCGGCTTGGCTAAGATCTTCCAGGTCTTGAGAATGGCGATCGCTCGTTCGCCGCGGGCGCGGATCTTCGCGTGGGCCCGGTTCACGGCCTTCTGGCGGCGTGACAACTTCGGCCTGAAGCAGCGCTGACAGGCGAGGTTCCTGGGCGGGGCATCGGATCTTGGTCGACTGCTGTCCTGCCTGGAGCCTCGCCCTCATCGATCTCCGGCCAGCTTGCCCGACGCGACCAGCACTGTCGGGTTGGAAAAGGCTCTCTGATGATCTGTTCCATCGGATGGACAGATCCTTGATAAAGCTGCCCTGTCCTGGTTTTCAGCGAACACGCGACGCTTTTATGTCTGTTAATAATTCTCTGGCTCGCCGATCCGAATTTCGGGTATGACAAAATGCGGTCAGCGATATTGTCAGCCCGGTCATGTCGGCACACACTCGGTGACAAGAGAGCATCCCCCAGTGTTTGGAGCCACAATGGACCGAGCCGTAAGTGGAGTTAACGGGCGTAGAAAACCGATGTTCCGGCGCCTCGCATCCGCCGCCGTCGCGGTGTTCACCGTCCTGTTCCTCTGCGTGCCGCCCGCCAGCGCCCTCGTGTTGCCGACGCCGAAGGATCTGACCTCCTTCCTCGACCTCGAGTGCTTCAAGACCAGCCCGTACCAGCCACCGGCCACCACGCTCACACTGCGACACCTCAACCCCGTGCTCGGCAACCTGCCGACCGAGACCGTCACCCTCGGCCAGCGTGAGCAGCTGTGCGTCCCGGTCGCCAAGAACACCCAGACGCCGCCGTCGCCCGCGCTCGACTTCATCAGGTACATCGACCTGGCCTGCTACAAGATCTCCGGCACCACGGTGAACACGAGCCTCGTGCTCAGCCACCTCAACCCGCTGTTCCAGAGCCTGCCGCGCACCGAGGTCCTCCTGAACACTCCGCAGCAGCTGTGCGTGCCGGTCATCAAGAACAACGCGGCCCCGCCCGCCGAGGTGCTGCGGCTCGTCAGCCACATCGACCTCAAGTGCTACGGAATCACCCCCAACAACCCGCTGAACCAGCAGGTGTCCCTGCGCCAGCTCAACCCCGTCCTGACCCCGACGATCCCCACGCACGGCGCACAGATCCTCAACGCCCGCCAACTGTGCGTCCCGGTGCTGAAGGCCGGTGACACCATCCCGAGCGACGTGCTCAACATCGTCCGGTGGATAGACCTGGAGAAGTTCGACATCGTCACCCCGACCACCCTGCCCACGGTCTCGCTGACCCTGCGGCACATCAACCCCGTCCTCGCCGGCCTCCCGGTCGAGCAGGCCACCCTCGGCGGCGCCACTCAGCTGGCCCTGCCGGTCGCCAAGAACGGCAACTTCCCCCCGTGATCCCTCTGCTCCTGAGCCCTTCCACCGTGCCGGTGGAAGGGCTCCGCCGTTCCGTCCGGCCGTTGACCGTCCGGGTTCTCCGGGTCATCGGGAGGAGGTTCACGAGCCGGTGATCTGAAGGGGGCTCACGGTGGGGGAGGGCAGGCGCCAGCGGGCCCAGGCGGTCTTGCCGGGGCCGTCGGAGAGCGGGGTGACGCCCGAGTCGTCGGCGAGGGCGTCGACGATGGTCAGTCCCCGGCCGTGGACGGCCTCGACCCCGAGGTCGAGATGGCGCGGCTGGTCGGGGCCGTGGTCGGTGACCCGGACGCACAACTCCCCGACTCCCGCCCACATGGAGAGCCTGACCGGAGGCTCGCCGTAGGTGATCGCGTTGGCCAGCAGCTCGCCGACCACCAGGACCACGTCGTCCGCCAGATGCGTGAACGCCCACGTGGCGAGGGTCTCGCCCACCACACGGCGTGCCTTGCCGACGATCGACGGGTCGTACGGCAGGTCCCAGCAGGCGGCACGCAGGCCGTCCGGTGTCTGGTGCATCGGGGCTCCTCCGGTCGGCGGGGGGAGTGGCGTGGACGGGGAAGCCGTGGAGGTGGGGAACGTGGGCGGGGAAGCTGTCGAGGCAGGGGACGCGGACAGGGAGGCCGTCGAGGCAGGGGAAGATGACCGCCCCGGTTCTCCGGAGGCGAGCGGGAGGACACGCGCCGAACCCGCTGTCGCGCCCCCGGTCATGCACGCCACTTCTTCGGCCGTTCCTGTGTCCCCGGCCCCGGTCGTGGACGTCGTCTCTCCGGCTACGGTGTCGGCCGTTCTCGTGTTCGTGGGCCCGGCCGGGTGTGCGGGACCTCCGAAGGCTCCCGTGACGGTGGGCCGAGGAGGTGTCGCCTGCTCGGCCGCGCGCATGAGACGGCACAGCTCGTCCGTCGAGCGGGCTCGTATGACCAGTGGCTCGGGCACGGGCCAGCCCGCGATGGCGTAGAAGCATCGCGTGCCCACGCCGTACCAGACGGTCCAGGCGGGCTCGACGCTGTCCAGTTGCTCGGCGGAGGCCCGGTCGGCGGGGTCCCAGCGCCGGGGCCGGACCTTGGAGAGTGGCTCGCCCCGCCGGTGCCGCCCGCCGAGCCGTACCTGGGTGTCGCGCCAGATCACGGAGCCTCCCTCGGGTACGGCACGCGCCAGGTGGGCGGCTCACCCCCGACGGTGGGCGGCTCGCCCTCGAAGCGCGGTGCGGCCCCCTCGTCCGCCTTACGTGGCGGTGACAGGTCCGTATCCGGCGAACATTCCGCCCCTCCGTCCGAACAATGCGTTTCCCGCGTCTCGGTGCGCATTTTTCACCCCTTTAATCCAGACATAGTCGGTGATTTTGCGGTGATGGTGTGAGGGGGCGCCCTATATGCATGACGAGGCCTCCCGGAGGGCCTCTCCTCGCGTCCCCGCCCACTTCACAGGGTGCCCCCGACCGGCTACGTTGGGTATCCAAAGCCGCAACACATTGCCACCACAGTTTGTACTGAGCTGTGCTGAAGTGTGCTGAGGTGTGCTGAAACTGTGCTGGTGTGCTGGCGGAGTAGCGATTCCCCCGACGGACGGAGCTGAAATGTCCGTGTTACCCAAATCTGACCCTTCGGCCAAGCCCCTGGTCATCCTGGGGGCCGAAATGCGCAGGCGCCGGAAAGAATTCGGCTTGACGCAGGACCGGCTGGCGGAAATCACCCAGTTCAGCCAAAGTCTGGTGGGTTTCATCGAAAGGGGGGAACGCACGCCGAGTCGCAACTTCATGCAGCGCTACGACGACGCCGTCGAGGCGGGCGGCGAGCTGGTCCGCCTGTGGGAGAGGCTCACCCACGCGGCGAGTCCTCGCTGGTTCCGGACCTGGCTGGACGTCGAGCAGCAGGCCCAGAGCCTGCACACCTGGGAACCGCTCGTCGTGCCCGGTCTGCTGCAGACCGAGGAGTACGCCCGGCTGGTCATCCGTGGCGAGCCCGGCATCACCGACGAGCAGGTGGAGAAGGCCGTCGCGGCCCGAATGAAGCGACAGGAGATCTTCGTCCGCGCCACCCCGCCGCTTTTCCGCGCGATTTTGGACGAAGGCGTCCTTCATCGCCCCATCGGCGGAAAGAAAGTCATGCGTCGGCAGCTCGAACGCCTGATGGAGACGATAGAGTCCCCCCGGATCGGCCTCCAGGTCGTTCCCATGGCGCTGGGGGTGACGACCGGCATTCTCGGCGGCTTCGTGATCGCGCGCCTTCCAGGAAGGCCGGATTCGGTGTATATCCAATCTGCGGCCCACGGACATGTGTCGGATCGCCAGGAAGACCTGGAGCTCATCCACAGCAGATACGACACCCTGCGAGCCGAGGCGCACCCTCAGCCTGTTTCCATCGCGTTGATCAGAGAGGCGGAGAAACTGTGGACCTGAGCGATGAGCTGAAGAACGCGGTCTGGCGTAAGGCCACCAAGAGCGGCTCCGACCAAGGGAACTGCCTTGAGGTGGCTCCGTTGTCCGGTGGTCGGGTGGGGATTCGTGACACCGAGGCTCCGGGGCGGGCGCCGTTCGTGGTGAGCGCGGGTGTGTGGGACGCCTTCGTCGACGGCGCCAAGAAGGGCGAGTTCGACTTCTGATCCCGGCCTCGGTGCTGTGGCCTCACCTTCATCGCGTCATGCCTTCAGGTCATGTCTCCACCGAGCGTGGGCTACGCACGGTGCCGGTATGACGAGTGGTGATGCGGAGCGGATCGGCGCCGATGAGCGGTGCTTCGCCCAGTGAATGTCGGCGGCCATGGCACCGGCAACGCCAACCTCCGTGGAACGGATCGGAGAGGTGGAGAGACTGTGGACCTGAGCGATGAGTTGCACGCACGGTTCTGAGGGGTCCTGATGCAGCAATGCATCAGGGTTACCCGGCGAGAAGAGCTCCGATCCGTCAGGGACTTCCGGCCCTCGCCGCCGCCTCGCCCCCGGTCGGGGAAAGATCAGGAAAGGTCCGTTGATTTCCCGCCCGGGGTGTAAAGTCCGGCCGTCCCCGTTCGTCGGAGGACAGAGGATGAACACCGATTCGAGGAGAAGCCGATGGCCCGGTACGGAATCCTGGTCTACTCGCCGGCCCCGGCCGACCCGATGGACTTCACGCCCGACTACATGAGGATGCTGGAGCGCTACCCCGCCCAGGTCGAGGAGCTGGGCGGCCGGATCGTCGCGGGGTTCGCGCTGCACCCCAGCACCACGGCCACCTCGGTCCGCGGCGACGTGGTCACCGACGGCCCGTTCGCCGAGGCCAAGGAGGTCGTCGCCGGGTTCTACGTCCTGGAGGCGCCCGATCTGGACATGGCCCTGCGCATCGCCAAGCTCAACCCGGCAGTCCGGGACGGCGGCGTCGAGGTCCGGCCGCTGTTCGCCGGATGAGCGGCGACGGTTGGGGCTCAGGTTGATGTAACGCGAGCCCTTAGCGCGGAGAAGGATGGGCGGAGGCGCTGCTGTGGTGAGAGAGGGGCTGCGTCAAGCGACGGTGTATTCGGTGTCGCCGAAGTCCGCCACCACCCGGAGTCGTCCGCCGAGGGCTTCGATATAGGAACGCAGGGTCGCGACCTCGACATGGTCGACTTCTCCGTGTTCGATGGCTGAGACCCTCGGGCTTGAGACACCCATGGCGGTGGCCACGTCGCGTTGGGTCAGATCTTGCTCATGTCTGATTTCCATGAGCCTGTGCGCTCTGACCTCTGCGGTGAGTTGATTCATCGCGGCCGACTTCTCGGCCTCGGACCGCACCGCCAGTCCGGCGGTCCGCCGCCGCTCGCGTGCCCGCTGCTTCGCTTCGTTCCAGTTGACCGCGCTCATTCATACTCCCTGCTAGCCAACTCCGCCACATGCTCGGCGTACCGCTTTTCTGCCAGCGGTACGTTCATGTCGTACCAATAGTGCCAGTTGCCGGCCTTGTCGCCTGCGACCAACAGCACCGCCCGTCGTTCCGGATCAAACGCGAACAGGATGCGAATTTCACTTCCTTTTGACGAGCCCGGTCGCAACTCCTTCAGGTGATGGTTCTCGGCTCCCTTGATGCGATCCACCAGCGGTCGACCCAGCGTCGGCCCTACGAGCGCGAGCATGTCTATAGCGTCTTCGACCTGCTCGGCGCTGTCCCAGTCGTCGTGGCACAACCGGTCATACCAGTTGGCGACTTCGGCAACCAGGACGACCTCCCATCCAGACTCATCCATAGGTTAACCCTGGCATTAAGTCGGCAGCAAGGGGGCCGTTTCCCAGAGACGGCGTCCTGTTGTCCGACAGTCAGGGGAAGCTCCCGGAAGGCGCCGTTCGTGGTGAGCGTGAGTGTGGGGGATGCCTTCGTCGACGGGGCCAGGAAGGACGGGAAGGAAGGACGAGTTCGACTTCTGGCCTCCGTACGGCCAGCGTGAGAAGCCTCCGACGGGACGGCCTCCCTTCTGGCGGTTGTCGCGACACCTCAGCCTGGGGGTGCGACGGATCCGGGGGAGCCAACGGTTGCGGACGGAGTTCGGCAACGGTGAGTACTTCTACGAGCGCGTCGGAAACCGGATCGCTGTTTCGTGGAGTCGGTATGACGGCTCAGTCCCGAGGCGTTTGAGCGGTGCCGTGCATGGCTGGACCCCTGGCCGCGCTTGGCGGAAACGCCTGCGAGGCCAGGGGATTCAGCAGCTGATCAGCGCGGGAGCGTCTTCTCGCGGAACCACGCTCGCAGCGGTTTCCGCACCGCCGGGGCGATGCGGCCGTGCCGGAGCAGGCGAGCCTGCTGCTTGGGCCGCCATTTGTGGCGGCGGATCGCCAGGCAGGCACGGATCGCCAGGCCGAGCCAGGCCGAGCCAGGCCGAAGAGGCCGTGGCGGCCGTCGTGGACTGCTTGCGGGTTATTGCCGTTCGGCCCGATGGCGTCCGTTCGCTCTGCCTACCGTGGTGACATAGATGAATATGGCAGCCAGAAGGAGGATCGCCACGATCCACCTCACCTGTCGAATCTTCATGCGGGAAAGCTTCCTTTCTATTGATTCCACCCCGGAGGGGGTGGATATCCGGAAGGATGGCCTTCACCCAGTTCACTCCGCAGGATCGAACGGGAAAGGGGAATTCCCGATATGGCCTGACCTGCGGGTTCCTCTCTAGATCGCAAGGAACGGGATGAGCGAGGAGTCAGGATCGACGGATCGGCTGGAGCAGGTGATCAGGCGATTAGCGGAGAAAACCGGCAAATCAACTCAAGAGGCACAAGCGGCTAGTCTTGGCGTATCCGACACGGCACTCTCAAAGTATCTCTCGGGTGATCAAATTCCCCGCGAGCGGACTTTTGTTAAGATGCTTACAAGTGTCAAAATACCGACAGATGAGCATCTCAAATACCTTGCGATATTAAAGAGCGCCAAGGCGGCAACGGGGTCGGAAGCTTCGCGGGAAAGTGGACGTTTCGCTCGCGTGTCCCTGGAGGATGGCCCATCTCGGGGTGTCGGGCGATCGAAGCAGGGCGTTATGCGTCGAATGTCGCCTATGTCGATTTATGTGAAGATCGGTGTCGTAGTCGTTTGCATGGTTTGCGGGCTTGTGGCGTGGCTGTTATTGCCGTCATCCGAGTCGGGCGCCACACCGAGCGCGGCCCCGACTCTCGCCACCTCCGCCCGGTGCGCCCTGGTGAACGCGCCGTCGTCGCCGGTCTTCGCCGAGATCGGAGATCTTAGTCCGGTCAAGTTCAAAAATTCCGGTGACCAGGTGCGTCTCGTTCCGTCCGAGCCACGGACCGGGGCCGACGGAGTCGTGTATCAGGCGGTTGCCCTACCGGATCCTCGTGACAGCTCTACCGGCATCGGGTGGATGCCGAAAGCAGATCTGACCCTCGACCCTCCGCGATGCGCGGGACCGGGCAAGCGCTCCTGACCACCGCCCGACGGTACGGGCTTGCGAGCAGGAAACGCCTGGTCGGAGCCATTCGGGAATTCCCGATCACCGAAGTCTCCGTCACCGGGACATGAGGCGCGACGGTTTCGCGCCAAGCCCAGAACATGGCAGGAGAGGATGACCGGCCCACGACGGTAGGGATATCCGTACCATCGCGGGTCGGCGGGGTCAGTGTGCCTGGCGGACCGGCAGGGGTGGGATGGACTTCAGGCAGGAGCGGTCGCCGGTGGAACCGGTGCGGATGAAGGTGCTCACCAGCCGGGCCGCGCAACCGGTCTCCTCCCAGGTCGGCACGTGTCCGGCGGAGGGAACCTCAACGAAGGCGGCCGACGGGAACTGAGCCGCCGCCAGACGGCCCTGAGTGACGGGGGTGTTGGTGTCGAGGTCGCCGGAGAGCACGAGAACCGGGACGTCGGGGGCGGGGCCCGGGTCGGCGGGCCGGTCGGTGCGGGGCCACTTGAGGCACACGTCGGCGCCGTCCATCACAGCCGCGGTCCAGCCGCGTGCGCTGAACGGCCCGAACTCCCCTTCGGCCTGCCGCAGGGCCTTCTTGAAGGCGGCGGCACGGCCGGGGAAGGCGGCCTTCCGGTTCCACACGGTCGGGTAGTCGTTGCAGATGATCGACAGGCCCTGGGCTTTGGCGGCCAGTGCCTCGGGCGACGGAGAGGCCAGGGCCTCGCCCACCTGCTTGGCCAGGGTGACGAGCGCGGTCGTGTCGCCAGACAGCGCCTCCGTGACCGCGGCGGGCAGTTCCGTCCAGGTGCGCGGGGTGCCGCCGCCGCTGGCCACGTAGAAGTGCAGCAGGCTCAGCATGCCTTCGTCGAGTTTCAGGGTTTGACGACGCCCTGAGACCTCGATCTCGAAGGGGATGGGGGCCTTGCGCAGGCGGGTGGCCAGCCGTTTGAGGTTGGCGACCGCTTCGTCGCCGCGGCAGGCGCCCTCGCTGCGCGCGCACAGCCGCTGGAGCGCCTGCTCAACCGCCTGCGCGTTCAGGCGGTTCAACGAGTCGAAGCGCAGCGGGTAGGCCCCGGACAGGACGACGCTGCGGACGCGGTCCGGGTGCCGGGTGGCGTAGACGGTGCTCAGGTAGGTGCCGTAGGACACGCCGTACAGGTCGACCTTGTCGACGCCCAGCTTTGCACGGACGGCGTCCAGGTCGTCGGCCAGTTCCGCCGAGGTGTAGCCCCGCGCCCGTGTTCCGAGCCGCTGTCCGCACGCCCCGACCTCGTCGATCTGCCGCTCGCGGGCAAGCAGGTCGAAGCTCGCCGGCAGGTCGCAGTCGACCGGCTGAGATGCGCCTGTGCCACGCGGGTCGACCAGAAGCAGGTCGTGGTCGCCGCGCAGAGCCGATATGTCCGTGGCGAAGCGTTCCGCGTAGGGGATGGCCGGACTGCCGGGGCCGCCGGACACCGCCATGACCGTTCCTGCCGCGGGGCGGCCGGTGTCGGTGCGGGGCAGGAGCGCGTAGGCGATCCGGGTCGTGCCCGCGGCGGGATCGGCGCGGATCAACGGCACCGTGATCTCTCCACAACGAGCCGCCGTACCGTCCACGACCGGGCAGACATCGTTGTCCGCCTTCGTCTTCGCCGTGGACGTCACGACGCTCGCGGTTCCCGGCCCACCCGCGAAGGCCGGGAGGGTTGGCGCCATGGTGGCCAGAGCGGTGCCGACCATAAGGGCAATGGGGATATGCCGCTTCAACAAGCGTCCATCTCCTTGGGGTGAGCAGGGGTGAGCAGGAATGAAGCCTGTCAATGCTCACGTCGGCGCCGCCTACGGCGATATCCCACTGGCGCCCCTTCGATGGGGGTGCAGGCTGTACCTGGGTACGACGTTCCGATGCCGTGGAGTTCTCGCCCGTGACGCCGTGTGGTCGTCGCTCTGCCGGTGGGCGACCTGTACGGCAGGGCGCCCGTCACCACGGTGTCAGAGGAAAACGCTGTCCAGCACGTCGGAGATCAGCGCCGAATGGTTGACCTGGACGAAGTAGCGGGCGTCGTCCTCAATCCGCCATCCCATGCTTTTCAACCGTCGCGCGTACGAGTTGAGGGGATATTTCGGAAACGCGCAACGGCCTGCTCCGCGATGTTGAGGAAGAAACCCAGATCGCCGCCGTCCATTGCGTTACGCAGGCCGAAGGCACAGGCGAAGACGTCGAGCGAGGTGCGAATTCCTGACGGATATCCGGCCGTCATCGCGGTCGCCGCTCGGCTCCTGATGCCCCAGATGTCTCTCGTAGACTGGCGAACCTGCTCTGGTCGGTCACGGCCGGGTTTCCCACGCTGGCCTTCATCGAACCGGAAGGGTCATCCGAACGCTCACGGCGCCAGTGGTCCGACCAGCCCGTGCTCTTCGTGCTCTCCGACGGGGAACCCAACGACCTGTCCGAGATTCCGGGGGTGGTGGCCGTCGCCGAGGATCTGAAGGCGAGAGGCGTACTGATCATTTCGTGCCTGCTGGCAGAGGGCGGCCTGAGTGAAGGGAAGATCCTCTACGGCACCCCTCGGCCGAACTGGCCGGCCTCGGCTCGTCTGATGTTCGACTGCGCGTCGGTCCTGGAGGAGTAGTCCCTCTACCAGGCGTATCTGAAGGAGATCCGCTGGAGCAGTGAACCCGGGGGCAGGCTGTTCGCGATCGTCGACAACTCCGAGGATCTGTCGGCTTTCCTCGGCATGACACTCAGCGGGCTCCGCCCGGGTGGCGCGGAGGGCGCCGACGACCCGTTCGGCCCCCGCATCACCGTCCACGGCTCGGTTGGCTCGATCAACGTGGCGGCCGGTGACCTTCGGGCCGAGCAGCGCATCGCCGAGACGAGGACGGGCGGCGACGACACCACCAACCAGATCAGCGGCGGTACCATTCACGGCTCCGTCCTTCAGGGCGGGAGCTACGGCGACGTCGGTGACACATCCGGGAAGTCGTCGGGCGACGGAGATTGACGGAGAGCGGAGGTTGGGGTCCCTGCCCCGGCGTGCAGGGGTCTGCGGAGTGAAAGCGTGCGACCACGGAACCGGTCGTCTCCGCCATGCGCCCGATGTGACGCTTTTCCGTCGGCGGCGCGTTCGTGTGATATCGCGAGCCGTACCGCTCTCGGTGTCTTCGGAGTCCGTTGTCTGCCGGAATCAGTGATCAAGGACCTTGACGTCGGAATGTGCGATCGCGCCTTCGGCCCGGAGAAAGGCTTTCCGTGCCCCGGGTCGACCGGCGGCTGCCAGGGCGGGGCCGGTCCTGCGTCAAGTCTCTGTAACCTCATGCGTTGGGAACCCTGGAGAGGTGTTGTGATTGCCGGTTATTGATCCGCTTTCCTCCTGTTTCGGGCTAACCGTTTGTTTCTTCGCTGATGCTCGTGTGTGGAGTCACCCATTCCATTGTTCTGGGGGGCTGTCTCGCATATGCTGCCGTGGCAGTCACACGTACGGCCAAGCCGAGTGGAGGCAGGCATGGCTCGTTCCTGGGAGGCTGATCCGTCCGCGTTATTCGAGCGTCGACTGGGAAAGTCGGCCAAGGAGTTGGATAGCTCGGACGGCCGTGACGAATGTCCTGACATCTGGCAACTCGACAACGGTGACATCGCGGTGATCGGCAGGGATCTCACAGCAGCGTACGGCCCTCGCCTGCCGGAGGGCGTGTCCCTCGCCCCCGATGAGCGGCTGGTCGTCATCCCCGGCATCATGCTCAGTGTCGCGAAGGCGGACATCGCCGATGTCTGACCTTCGTGCTCCCTTTCTCATTCCCGCTCAGGGCGAGAGGCTCGTCAGGGAAGCCTACAGACGCGACTTCCGGCAACGGGACGCGGCGATTCGCAACCGGGACTCCTGGAAGTTCGAACGGCGGCAGCACTTCGAGGAACAGAGCAGTCCCAGCCATGACGCGTTCCGCCGAGGCGACTGGGACGAGGCGATGCGGCTTCTTGAGGAAAGACGAGACGGCCTGCTCGCGGTCGCGCGGGAGGACGAACGCCGTTGTTCCTTCTTTCACCGGGTGCGTGTGATCGAGACGCCGCTCACGCCGTACATGCGATGGGAACTGCACTCACTGCGGCTGCGCGCCGAATGCGGTGAGCGGATCCGCGTGATCGGCGTGGAGAGGGTGGCGGTTTCCGAGCGGAGCGGTCCGCTGCCCGAGGTGGTCATCCTCGGTGGCCGCACCCTCTACCGCGTCCTCTACACCGAGAGCGGAGTTCCCGAGGGCGCGGTTCGCTACACCGATCCCGGCCTCATCCGGGGCTGGGAGAACTACATCAGGGGCCTCTACGAGGCGGGCGAAGACGTGACGTCCTACTTCGATCGAGAAGTGGCGCACCTTCCCTCGTCCACGGCAAGGTCGAAGACGGAGTAGACGTCAAAAGGCCAGGAGAAGACAAAGATCGCCCCGGTGGTTCGCGCTCCGAACTGTCGGGGTCCTCACGTGACGTCGTGCAGGCCAGGGACGTCAGCGGGGGAGTGCACTTCCACGACCACGGCGGGCACGGCGGGCGAGGCCGGAGCGGTTCGGTGGCCCTCGTGCCGCGGCAGCTACCCGCCGACGTGCGCGGGTTCGTCAACCGCGTCGACGAGTTCGAGCGGCTGAACGCGGTCCTGACCGGCGAGGACGGCGATCCGCGCGTCATCTCGGTGTGCGTGATAGCCGGAACCGCGGGCGTGGGCAAGACGTCGCTCGCGCTGCGCTGGGCCCACCGGATCCAGGACCGCTTCCCCGACGGGCAGCTCTACGTCAACCTGCGTGGTTACGACCCGGGGGAGCCGGTCACCGCCCACGACGCCCTGCACCGTTTCCTGATCGCCCTCGGGGTCCGTGCCCATTCCGTGCCGCAGGATCTCGACGCCGCCGCCGCGCTCTACCGCTCGCTGCTGGCGGGCCGCCGGATGCTGATCGTCCTGGACAACGCGGCCGTGGTGAGCCAGGTCCGTCCCCTGCTGCCCGGCAGCGCGGGCTGCCTGGTCGTCGTCACCAGCCGCAGCCGCCTGTCGGGCCTCGCCGTACGGGACGGGGCGCACCGCCTGACGCTGGGCACGCTGCCCGAGGCGGAGGCTGTCGCCCTGCTGCGCGCCGTCACCGCCGGATACCGGCCGGAGGACGACGAGGAGAAGCTCACCGAGCTGGCCCGGCTGTGCGCCCGGCTGCCGCTGGCCCTGCGGATCGCCGCCGAACGCGCCGTCAGCTACCCGCACATGCGACTGGACGACCTGATCGCCGACCTGCGCGATGAGTCCGCCCTGTGGGACGCCCTGAGCACGGGGGACGACGAGGAGGCCGGGGCCGTCCGCACGGTGTTCGCCTGGTCCTACCGCGCCCTGCCCCATCAGGTCGCCCGCCTGTTCCGCCTTCTGGGCCTGCATCCCGGCCCCGAGTTCGGGCTCAACGCCGCCGCCGCGCTCGCGGGACTGACCCCCAGCAGGACTCGGCAGCTCCTGGACTCCCTGGTCGGCGCCCATCTGCTGGAACACACGACGCCGGACCGCTACCAGTTCCACGATTTGCTGCGCGCCTACGCCGCCGACCAGGCGCAGCAGGAGGAGCCATCCGAGGAGCGGGAGGCCACGCTCCGCCGCGTGCTGGACTGGTACCTCCACACTGCCGACGCCGCCCAGAGCTGGATCAATCCCGCCGAGGGCCGGGTGCGGCTCGCGCCACCGGTGGACGGCGTGCGGCCGCTGACCTTCTCCGACTACGACGCCGCCGTCGACTGGTCGGAGCGCGAGCACGCCAACCTCCTCCAGGTCGCCAGAGCCGCGACCTGGGCCCGGTACGACCAGCTCACCTGGCAGCTGTCGGTCGTCCTGGCGAACGCGCAGCCCCCTTCGGCCCCGGTGGCCGACTGGCTGGCCGTCGGCCGTCTCGGCCTGGCGGCGGCGGAACGGCTGGGTGACCGCGTCGCGCAGGCGCGGCTGCTCACGGAGTTCGGCGTCGGCTATGTCCGGATCAATCGCCTGACCGACAGCCTTGAGAGCCACCGCCGGGCGCTGGCGATCTGGAGTGAGCTGGGCGACCGGCTCGGCGAGGCGCACTCGCTCAACCTCATCGGGCTGGTCAACCTCCGCAGGAGGCGGCTGGATGATGCCGCACGGCACTTCGAGCAGGCCGTCGCCGCCTTCCGGGAGCAGGGCTCGGCGCACTGGGAGGCCACCACGCTGGCCAACCTCGCCAGCACCCATTACCACGCCGGACATCTGCCGGAGGCGGCGGCGGCCGTACGGCGTGCGCTGGCGGTGCACCGCTCCCTGGACAGCAAACGCGGCGAGGGGAACGCCCTACGCCTGCTGAGCGACATCCAGCGTGAGCAGGGCGAGGTGAAGGAGGCCCTGGCATCGGCTCACGACGCGCTGGAGATCGCCCTCACCCTCCGCAACCACCGCCTGGAGGGTTTCTGGCTCATCGCCCTCGGTAACGCCCAGCGGGCTGCCGGTCGGCTCTCGGACGCGCTGGTCTCCTACCAGCGCTCCGCGACGCTTCACCGCCGTCTCGGAGACCGCAGCCGGGAGGCGCTGGCCTGGCACGGCGTGGGGGAGACCTATCGTTGCCTCGGCCGTCTCGTCGAGGCGGCCGACTTCCACCGCCAGGCCGCCGCGGTCTACCGCGAGCTCGGCGACGTCTGGCACGAGGCCCTGGCCCTCGACGGTCTCGGCGAGGCCCTGTCCGACGAGGAGCGGGAGGCGGCCCGGCGGCACTGGACGAAGGCACTGGGCCTTCTCAGCGACTACGACGACCCGAGGGCGGTCGCGACACGCCGCCGCGTCGAACAGCGGATGACGGAGGCCGGCTGAGCCTGTCGGCCGTGCCTGGACGAAAACGCGGCTCCCGTCCGTGCCGGGCGGGAGCCGTGTTCTGCCTGGTGTCTGCTCACCGGGGATTCGGTGTTCGCTCACCCGGGGGCGCCCGACGGCCGCCTACCCGCCGGTGCCCTGGCCGGGGACGTTCATCGGGCCGGGAGGGTCAGCCGCAGGTGAGGCTGGGGTTGGGCTTCGGGCCACAGGGGCCTCGGTTGCCGCCGCCGTCCACGACCGAGCCGGGCTTGGCCCAGATGAGGAATCCTCCGTTGGCCAGGCCGGTGTTGCGGGCCAGGGTGAGGTTGGGCTGCGGGGTGGCGCCGGTGAAGACGTGGAGGCCACCGCGGACGGTGTTCCCTCCCAGGTCGGTGATCTTGCGGGGGGAGGCGCCGTTGCCGAAGAAGATGTTGTCGGCGACCGGGTCGGGATTGACCCCGGCCGAGCTCTGGTTGATCAGGAACCCGACCGTCTTGTTGCCGTGGAAGACGTTGTTCTTCACGGTCGTGAGGTCGAATCCGCCGGTGCTCAGCAGTCCGATGGAGTTGTTCATGAAGACGTTGCCGTCGAAGGTGGTCCGCCGGTTCGCGGGGCCGCCGCCCTTGAGTTCGAGAGCCGTCTCCGAGTTCCTGAAGAGGTTGTCCTGGAAGACGTCGTTCCCCGAGTCGGCGCCGACCGTCACCGGGAAGTTGTCGAAGACCGTCCCGTTGTAGGTGCCCCCGGACTTGTCGGTGACCAGTCGTCCGTTGCTCAGCGTGCTCGACGACACCGTCGCCTCGGGCGAGTCCTGGATGTTCACCTCGCCGTGTACGGTGCACTGCTCGATCGTCGCCGTGGACGCCAGGATGGTCAGGCCCTCGATGAGGCAGGTGTTCGGGGTGCCGTTCACGGTCAGGGTCGCGTTTTGGGCCCGCGTCCTTCCCGTTGTCCTGTCCTTGCCGACGACCCGCACATCGGAGAGCGTCGCGCCGGCGCGAAGGTCTGAGCCGGGCCGGTAGACGGAGACGCCGTTCTCGCTCGTCCCCACGATTTTGCCGTTCTTCACGGTCACGTTCGCGGCCTGTACGGTGATGCCGGTTCCGGTGAAGGTGTGGCCGCCCAGGTCAAGGGTCACGCCGTCAGTGTCGATCTTCAGCCCGATGTCGGAACAGATCAGGTCCGCGGTGAGGGCGGCATCGGCGGTCAGCGTGTCACCGCAGTTCACCCCCGCCGCGCTCGCCTGTGCCGGTGCGGTCCCCGTGAAGATGACCAGCAGGGCACACGTCAGGAGCGCCCCCGCTCCGGATAAGAACCCTCCTGCTTTCTTTCCGTGATCCATGTTCGATTCTCCAAACTTCTGACGAATTTCTCTCCGTTTTTCCCGGGCCGCAGAGAGGAGATTTCCGGCCGGGTGGATCAACGTCAAGATTGCCTGTCGGGCGGCGATCGTGAAAGCCAGTGAATTGGCGCACCGGGGTTTGGGGAGTCAGACCGTTCCGGGAGTGGTCTTCGTGGCGGAAGTGATGCGATGAGGGCTAAGGGGCGGCCGAAACGCGTGGTGTCCGCGGAGCCGTACGGCGTGCGGTGACGGTGTGTCCCGGGACGCCCTCTGGGGCGTGAGGTGCGCCTGCCTCCGGTTCGCGGCGGACCGGCCGCCCGCGCTGACGGTTTCCGGTAAATGCCCCGGCGAATCTGACGGACTATGGGCGGAGTTTATGCGCCACCCTGGCGGCCGGTCGCCGGTTTATTGTTCCGCGTTCCGGGTTTCGGGGCGATCGGCTCCTTTCCGTGGGAGACGGTGCCCGTTGAAACGCCGTCGCGAATGACGGTCCGTGTCTTTTCCACGGGCTGCCGTCGTACGGCGGCGCGCCGGTCGGGAGTGCGGCGCCGTACGCTCCCGATCGGCTGGTCGAGGATAGGGCGACCGGACCTGCGACGTATGTCTCCGGGGACGGAGTGCCGGGAGAAAAGGTCGGTCCCGGGTGAGAGGCTGGCTGCCTCACCGCGGCCGCGGTGCCGTTCCGCTGACGGGCGGTTCCACGGCGCGTGAGGTGGATCGGACACCCGGCATCGGACTCGGAGGTTGAGAAGATGGCGTACACCCCGTTGCAGGCAGGGTTTGACCGCCTGCACCAGGCGATGGCGGCGCGCGTCGAGAAAGACGAGCTGCCCGGCCTGGTGCTGCTCGTCGCCCAGGGCGACGAGGTGCACGTCGGCCCGGTCGGTGTGACGGCGTTCGGCGGTGGCGAGCCCATGCGGCGCGACACGATCTTCCGCATCGGCTCGATGACGAAGCCGATCCTCGCCGCGGCGACGATGACGCTGGTCGAAGACGGCGGGCTGGCGCTGGACGAGCCGGTCGACCGGCTGCTTCCCGAGCTGGCCGACCGCAGGGTGCTCAGGAGCCTCGACGGCCCGCTCGACGACACGGTCCCCGCCGAGCGTCCGATCACGGTCGAGGACCTGCTGACCTTCCGCATGGGTCACGGTCTGGTGTTCGGCATCACCCCTGACTCGCCGTTCCCCACGATCGACCTGCCCTACCCCGTCATCGAGGCGGCGAGGGAGCTGGAGCTCGTCACCGGACCGCCGGACCCCCGCACGCCCCACGACCCCGACGAGTGGATGAGGCGGTTCGGCACGCTGCCGCTGATGTACCAGCCGGGTGAGAGGTGGCAGTACAACGTCGGTTCGCTCGTGCTCGGCGTCCTGGTCGCCCGCGCCTCCGGCATGCCGCTGGAAGACTTCCTCAGGACGCGCCTCCTCGAACCGCTCGGCATGCGCGAGACGGGCTTCTCGCTGCCGGCCGAGCATCTCGACCGGCTTCCGGGCCACTACATGACCAGCCCCGTGACCGGCCGGATGGAGCCGCAGACGCTGACCGGCCGGGAAGAGTGGACCAGGCCGCCGGTGTTCCCGTCGGGGGCTGCGGGCCTGCTCTCGACCGTCGACGACTACCTCGCCTTCTCCCGCCTGCTGCTCAACCGGGGGGTCCACGAGGGGCGGCGGCTGCTGTCGGAGAGGTCCGTCGAGCTGATGACGGCCGACCACCTGACGCCCGAGCAGCGGGCGACGGGTGACGTCGTGCTCGGGGGGCGCGGCTGGGGATACGGCGTGTCCGTCGTCACCGAGCCGGACGAGATCTCCTCCGTTCCCGGCCGCTACGGCTGGGACGGCGGGTACGGCACCTACTGGTTCAACCACCCCGGGCGGGACCTGATCGTGATCGCCATGACCCAGACCTCCGACTTCCTGTTCAACGGCTCCCTGGCCGACTTCGGGAAACTGGAGTCCTGAGGTCACTCTCCGATGAGTTCCGGGAGCGGGTTCCCGGGACGGCGGCAGGCGGTGAGCGCTCCGCCGACGGGGTGTGAGGAGGCCCTCTTCGGGGACTGGCCGTCGGCTTCGGCGGCAGCGGCGCGGAGAGCGGATCGACAGGTTATCGCCGTGGCGGAAGCGGGAGCGTCAGGCCGACCTTGATCGGGCGCATCACGATGCTGGTGGTGAATCGCCGTACGTTGCTGTTGTCGAAGAACGTCCGCTGGGTGAACTCCTCGAAGTCCTCCATGTCCCGGGCGGTCACGATCAGCACGAAGTCGTAGGCGCCCGTCACGTAGTAGCACTGCTGGACGTTGTCGTCGGCGTCCATCTGGTAGCGGAACGCGTCGAGCACCTCCGACCTCTCGCGCTCCATCTCCACCTCCACGACGAACGTCATCGACTGGCCGAGCGCCTTCGGGTTGAGCACCGCCACCTCACGTGCGATCACGCCGGTCTCACGGAGCCGTTTGATGCGGCGCTGGACGGCGGCGGTGGACATCCCCACCTCGACGGCGATCGACTCGGCGATCGTGCGCGCGTCGCGCTGCAGGCGGTCGAGAATGGCGTAGTCGAGCCGGTCCAGGCTGGGTGTGCGCATAAACCGCAGGTTAGCGGTGAGGAACGCGGCCAAGCCGCAGAATCCAGCCCGAAGCCGAGAGTCACCCGCGCTCCGGCTCCCTAGCCTTTTGCTGTGCGAGAAAGCTGGCTGAACACGGGACGGGACGTCTACACCGAGCGCGACCGAGAGCTGGTCGGCGTCGGCCACGCTGCCGAGGCCCGCTCCTTCTTCCTTGGCCATCCCGACTACCGTCCGACCCCGTTGCGTGCCCTCCCCGCCCTGGCGCGCAGGGCGGGCGTCGCCTCGATCCTGCTCAAGGACGAGAGCGCGCGCATGGGGCTGGGCAGCTTCAAGGCGCTGGGCGGCATGTACGCCGTCGCCCGCCTGGTCATGGCCGAGACCGAGGAGCGGTACGGCCTGGGCCCGACCGAGGAGCAGCTCAGGGTGGTCGCCGCGCGCACCCCGTTTGTCTGCGCCAGCGCCGGCAACCACGGCCTTTCCATGGCGGCGGGCGCACGCGCGCTCGGCGCAGGCGCGATCGTGCTGCTCGCCGAGGACGTCCCCGAGGAGTTCGCCAGACGCCTGCGCTCGTTCGGCGCACGGGTACGGCGCAGCGGAAGCACCTACGAGGAGAGCATGGCCACGGCCCTGGAAGCCGCGGCGCGCCACGGCTGGCGGCTGGTCTCCGACAGCTCCTGGGAGGGCTACACCGCCGTTCCTCTCGACATCATGCGCGGCTACACCGTCCTCTTCGAGGAGGTGAACTGGGCCGGCAGGAGCGGTAAGAGTGGTGGCCCTGGCGCGCTCGGCGGCGGGCCCGGAGACGTGGGCGGCTGGAGCGGGGAGCCGCCGACGCACGTGTTCGTCCAGGCGGGCGTCGGCGGGCTCGCGGGCGCCGCGGCCGGGTACGTGCGTGATCGCTGGGGTGAGCGGCCCAGGATCGTCGTCGTCGAACCGGAGGCCGCCCCGTGCCTGCTGGCGAGTGTCCGCGCGGGTGAACCGGTGCGGGTCGAGGGCGGGCGCACCACGCTGGGGCGGCTGGACTGCCGCGAGCCGTCCCTGCTCGCCTGGCGGCTGCTGTCCCGCCTCGCCGACGCCTTCGTCACCGTCACCGACGAGGAGGCGGAGGGCGCCGCCAGGCTCCTGGTTACGGAGGAGGTCCGGATCTCGGCCTGTGGTGCCGCGGGGGCGGCGGGCCTGCTGTCCCTGGGACCGGCTGCCCGTACCGCGCTGGACCTGGGGGCCGGCTCCCGCGTTCTCCTGGTGGGAACCGAGGAGGCGTTCTGACGGCCGGTGCCCGGGCCCGTCACGGACGTGTTCGCCGGTCTCCGGACGGGGTTGCCGGCGGCCCGAGCAGGGAGGTTGTCAGGTCGCGCAGGCAGGCGGCCAGGCGCTCTGACTCTCCCTGGCGCAACAACTGCGCGATCGGCTCGTTGTGGAACGAGCCGACCAGGAGATGGGCGACCAGCTCGGCGTCCAGGGTCGGGCGGGCCTCGGTGATCAGCGCCGTCGTGTGGCCGTGCCAGAACAGATAGATCGGGTTGGTCAGGCGTGAGGCGGCGGGCTGCTTCTGCGTCGCCAGGGCGTGCTCGTGTGCTGTGATCAGGCCGACATTGCGCGAGGCGAGGGAGACGATCGCCTCCAGGAAGGCCGTGAGCCTGTCCAAGGGCGGCGCGCCGGGGCCCAGCGGGGGAGGGCCCGCCACGACGGCCTCATGTAGTTCGTGGGCGCGCTCCTCCATCAGCTCCCGCATCAGGCCGGCACGGCTGCCGAAGCGGTGAAACACCGTGCCCTTGCCGACGCCCGCCGCGGCGGCGACCCGCTCGACCGAGACCTGGTCGGGTTCGTGCTCCCGAAGGAGCTCCTCCGCCGCCCGCAGGATCGCGCGCCGGTTGCGTGCCGCGTCGGCGCGTTCGCGGCGCTGCTCGGTCAACCTGCTTCTCCTCCCCGGCGGATTCGTACGGAGCCGGAAGACCAGGTTCGCATGGACCAGGTATGCCCATAGACAACTGGACCGCCCGCGCACGGGGCGGCCCCGCCAAGCGGGAGCACGCCCTCGAGATGGGCGCGGACGTGGTGCTGGACCACACCGATCCCGGCTGGACCGAGCGGATCCCCGAAGCCCTCGGCGGCGACGGCCTGGACGTGGTCTTCGAGTCCATCGGCGGAGCGTCCGTCGGTCGTCTCCTCGACACGATGACCCCGGGCACGGGCCGCGTCCTGTTCTACGGCGTGCTGGACGGCGAGCCCGCCATCACCCCGATGGACCTGCTCCGTCGAGGCCTGACGCTCGTCGGCTGCGGCGGCATGACCGACTGGGCGGAACGTGTCCGGGCCGCGCGGGCCGACGCCCTCGCGATGGCCGCCGACGGCCGCGTCCGTCCGCGGATCGACAGCGTGCTGCCGCTCGCGGACGCCGCCGAGGCCCACCGGCGCATCGAGAACCGCGCCGCCGTCGGAAAGATCATCCTGATGCCGTGACGCGTCGTGCGCCGGTTCACGGTGAGGCGGTGCAGGGCAGCGCGTTTTGAACCGGCCTCTTTACGAGGCGGTTGGCTCAGTTGTCCGTTTTGAAGGCGGCCATCGGGATGGGCAGCCAGGTTGGGCGGTTGCGGGCCTCGTAGGTGACCTCGTAGACGGCCTTGCTCAGTTCGAGGGCGCGCAGCAGGACGGCGTCCTCCGCGTGCAGGTGGCCGCCGCCCGCCGAATAGCCCGCCAGGAAGGACGAGCGGTTCAGCTCGGCCCATTCGGCGGCCCTGGGCAGCAGGGCCTCGGCTCGCGGGTTTCCGGCCAGCAGGTGGCGGGCCGCGTAGTCGAAGGAGCGGAGCATCCCGGCCACGTCGCGCAGCGGGGAGGACAGGGCGCGGCGCTCGGCCAGCGGCTGGCCCGGCTCGCCCTCGAAGTCGAGGACGACCCAGTCGGTGGTCGTGCGCATCACCTGGCCGAGGTGGTAGTCACCGTGGACGCGCTGGACCGGTATCTCGGAGACCACGTCCGCGACCCGCTGGTAGGCGTCCTCGACCACCCGCGCGTGCTCGACGAGGGCGGGCACCTCGGTGATCGCCTGGGCCAGGCGGCGCTGCTGGTCCTCGACCATCTGCTTGACGTCCTGGGACTCCATCACCCCGGTGGGGAAGGCGGTGGCCAGCTCACGGTGCACTTCGGCGGTGGCGATGCCCAGCCGGTGGGACTCGGAGCTGAAGTCGCCTCCCGCGTCCGAGGCGGAGGGGTCGAACGAGGCGTACAGGTCGCGAACGCTGGTCAGGGCCAGGGCCCAGCCGTCGTTCGCGGTCGCGAGGAACTCCTGGGTCATCGCCAGCGTGGTCGGCTCGCCGTCGAGGTCGGCCTCGATCCAGCCGTACGGCTGCGCGATGTGCCCCGCCCCGTGCCGGGCCAGGGCGGTGACGATCTCCAGCTCGGGGTTGACGCCCGGGATGAGACGGCGGAACAGCTTGCAGATGTAGGTCTCGCCGTACACCAGAGAGGTGTTGGACTGCTCCGCGCCGAGCACCAGGCTGCGCAGTGAGGTGTCGATCCACTTTCCCTCGAGGTGGCGGAAGCGGAGTGGGCCGATGTCGCGGTCCTCGGCCATCCCCTCGAGCAGGGTCCCCGTGACGTCGGGGTCGTAGACGGCGTCGTAGTAGTTCTCGCCGATTCTGGCGTGGCTGTAGCGGCCAGAGGTCTCGCCGTCCGTGCCGAGCAGGAGTTGGTAGCGGTCGCGTTCCCCGGCCTGGCGCACCGAGATGATCAGGTGGCGCAGGCCGGGGCGCAGTTCGATGTCGGATTCGACGTTCAGATCGTCGATCGGGCGCCCCTTACCGGCGAACCATCGTTGATGGGTGATCCAGCCGGAAAGGAGCTCCGTCAACACGGCCTTACGCCTCCTGGGATGTGGGTGGCAGGGTGAACCAATAGAACCCATGCCCAGGAAGCGTCAAAAGATACGGAAGTTCGCCAATCGGTGGGAACGGAACCCCGCCCATCGTCTCGACGGGCACCGATCCCTCGAAGCGGCGCAGGTCAAGCTCAACCGGCTGGGGGAAACGTGACAGGTTGTTGACGCACAGCATGCGGTCGTCGCCGAGCTCACGCACGTAGGCCAGGACGCTCGGGTTCGAGGAGTTCAGCTCGGTGAACGCCCCGAGGCCGAAGACGGGGTGACGCTTACGGATGTCGATCATGCGCTTGGTCCAGTGCAGCAGCGACCCGGAGCTCTTCTGCTGGGCCTCGACGTTGAGCGCCTGGTACCCGTAGATCGGGTCCATGATGATCGGGAGGTAGAGCCTGCCCGGGTCGCAGTTGGAGAACCCGGCGTTGCGGTCCGGGCTCCACTGCATCGGGGTGCGGACGCCGTCGCGGTCGCCGAGCCAGATGTTGTCGCCCATCCCGATCTCGTCGCCGTAGTAGAGCACGGGCGAGCCGGGCAGTGACAGCAGCAGCGCGGTGAACAGCTCGATCTGGTTGCGGTCGTTCTCCAGCAGCGGGGCGAGGCGCCGCCGGATGCCGACATTGGCCCGCATCCTGGGGTCCTTGGCGTACTCCGAGTACATGTAGTCGCGCTCGTCGTCGGTCACCATCTCCAGCGTCAGCTCATCGTGATTGCGCAGGAAGATGCCCCACTGGCAGTTCTCCGGGATCTTCGGCGTCTGCGCCATGATCTCGGAGATCGGGTAGCGCGACTCCCGTCTGACCGCCATGAAGATGCGCGGCATCAGTGGGAAGTGGAACGCCATGTGGCACTCGTCGCCGCCGGTCGCGGGGTCGCCGAAGTACTCGACCACGTCCGCGGGCCACTGGTTGGCCTCGGCCAGCAGCACCCGGTCCGGGTAGAGCCGGTCGACCTCGGCCCTGACCCGCTTGAGGTACTCGTGGGTCCTGGGCAGGTTCTCGCAGTTGGTGCCTTCCTGCTCGAACAGGTACGGGATGGCGTCCATCCTGAACCCGTCGATGCCGAGGTCCAGCCAGAACCGCAGCACCTCGAGCATCGCGTCCTGCACGTCCGGGTTCTCGTAGTTGAGGTCCGGCTGGTGGGAGAAGAAGCGGTGCCAGTAGTACTGCTGGCGCACCGGGTCGTAGGTCCAGTTGGACGACTCGGTGTCGATGAAGATGATCCGGGCGTCCTTGTACAGCTCGTCGTCGTCGTTCCAGACGTAGAAGTCCCCGAACGGCCCCTCCGGGTCGTGCCGGGAGGCCTGGAACCAGGGGTGCTGGTCGCTGGTGTGGTTCATCACCAGGTCGGCGATGACCCGCATGCCGCGCTTGTGGGCCTCATCGACCAGCTTCACGAAGTCGCCCAGGTCCCCGAACTCGGGGAGGATCTTCATGAAGTCCGCGATGTCGTAACCACCGTCACGCAGCGGCGACTCGTACAGGGGCAGCAGCCAGAGACAGTCGACGCCGAGCCACTGGAGGTAGTCCAGTCTCTCGATGAGACCTCGGATGTCTCCGGTGCCGTCTCCGTTGGAGTCGGCGAATCCCCGGATGAGCACCTCGTAGAAGACGGCGCGCTTGAACCAGTACGGGTCGCGCGGCTTCTCCTCGTCGAAGGTGTTCGGAATTGGCTCAGGTACCTGACTCACCAGTGGACTCCCCGCTGTTTGCCGGTATGCGTACCCGGCCGGCTCACCGCTGGTTCGCCGTGGCACGCAGAGTGAAGATGTGTGCTGGGTGGATATGAGGATCGAGGCGCACGTAGTTGGTCTGCCGCCAGCGGTATGACTCGCCGGAGAGCTCGTCGTCCACGACGAACTCGGCGTTCCAGCCGAGACCCAGGGCGGGCATGTCCAGCGAAACCGTCGCCTCGTGGGTGTGATGCGGATCGAGGTTCACGACAGTCAGGACCACGTCGCCCATGCCGTGCCGTCGTGTGGCCGTGTCGCGGGCGCCGGGCAGCCGCTTTGAGAAGCAGACCACGTCCGGATTGTCGACGCTGTGGAATCGTAGGTTACGCAGTTCCTGGAGCGCCGGGTGTGCTCTTCGCAACAAATTAAGTTGCGTGATCAGTGGCGCCAGGCTACGGCCCTCGCGCTCGGCGCCGACCCAATCGCGTGGTCTGTACTGATATTTCTCACTATCTAGGTATTCTTCGCTACCCGGACGAACTGGGACATTCTCCGTAAGTTCATAGCCTGCGTAAACGCCCCATGTCGGCATCGCCATCGCCGCGAGGATCGCTCTGATGCGGAATGCCGCGACTCCCCCGTGCTGGAGGTATTCGTGGAGAATGTCCGGTGTGTTGACGAACACGTTCGGCCGCAGGAAGTGCGACGTCACGTGGGAGAGCTCGGTGAAGTACTCCTCGATCTCCGGCCGGGAGTTGCGCCAGGTGAAGTACGTGTAGGACTGGTGGAAGCCGACCTTGGCCAGCGCGTGCATCATCGGGGGCCGGGTGAAGGCCTCGGCGAGGAACAGCACGTCCGGGTCGGTTGAGCCGATGTCGGCGATCAGCCGTTCCCAGAACGCCACCGGTTTCGTGTGCGGGTTGTCCACCCGGAAGATCCGCACGCCGTGGTCCATCCACAGCCGGACCACCCGTTTGACCTCGGCGTAGATGCCCTCGGGGTCCTTGTCGAAGTTCAGCGGGTAGATGTCCTGGTACTTCTTCGGGGGGTTCTCCGCGTACGCGATCGAGCCGTCGGCGCGGATGTTGAACCACTCCGGGTGCTCCTTGACCCACGGGTGGTCGGGCGCGCACTGCAGGGCCAGGTCGAGGGCGACCTCCATGCCGAGCTCGCGGGCCTTGGCCACGAAGGCGTCGAAGTCCTCGAACGTGCCGAGGTCGGGGTGGAGGGCGTCGTGTCCGCCCTCCTCGGAACCGATCGCCCACGGCGATCCGGGATCGTACGGCCCCGGCGTCAGGGTGTTGTTCGGCCCCTTGCGGAAGCTGTGCCCGATCGGGTGGACCGGGGGCAGGTAGACGACGTCGAAGCCCATCTTCGCGACGGCGGGCAGCCGGTTCGCGGCGGTCTTGAAATTTCCGGACTTGGGGGCGGAGTCCTGCTCGACGATCGCACCCTCGGAGCGGGGGAAGAGCTCATACCAGGATCCGAACAGCGCCCTGCGCCGGTCGACCTTGACGACCCGGCGCTGCGAGCGGGTCACCAGCTCCCGCAGCGGGTGCGCGCGCAGCAGCTCCGCCGTCTCGGGGAGCTGGGCGACCGCGAACCGGGCGCGGGGGTCGAGGCCCGTGTCGCGCAGCTTGGCCGCGACCGCCTGCAGCGCGGGCCGGTGCCCGCACACGTGGGCGCGCACCGCCGTCTTCTTCGCCGCCGAGGCCGCGGAGGTCGCCTTGCCCCCGGCCTTCTTGCCGCCCGCCTGCCTGGACTCCGAGGGTCCCGCGCCCGCCTGCGCGCAGTCCGCGGGTCGTACGGCCTTCGCGGCGCGCTCGAAGAGCCGGGCGCCCTCCTCGCACATCAGTTCGGCGTCCAGGTCGCGAGGGATCTTGATCCCCGCGTCATGCAGCCAGGTGGCCATCGGGTCACCCCACGCCTCGACGCGGAAGTGCCACTCGCCCTCCGTCGGCAGCGTCACCTCGACACCCCAACGGTCGGTTCCCGGCGCCAGCTCGCGCATGGGCAGCAGCGGGCCGCGCACGCCGTCGGGGCCCGTCAGCACGGCGCCCGCGGCGACCGCGTCGTGTCCCTCGCGGAACACGGTCGCGGTGATCTCGAAGGTCTCACCCGCGGCAGCCTTCGCGGGATAGCGCCCGCACTCGACCGTGGGCTGGATGTCCTGGATTGGAATTCGTCCGATCATCGCGTCTCAAGGTAGCGACGGCACGCGCGGCGCCGCCGAAAAAGTCGGCAAGAAAAGATCATCGCTTCTTCAAAAGTCCCTGGTCACCGGCCTCGGGGCAGGACAATACCCTGCCTCCGCCTCGACGTCCGCCTTCCCGGGAGCGGGGCGTCGCGACCCATAGATGCGTTGCCCCAATAGTCCATCTTCATGCGTGTAGGTGGAAGAGTGCGGGACCTCTTACTGTTCGGCGAGTTGTCCCCCTGGCGTGTCCTCCTCGTTGATCGACTGGTCTTTGATGTGTTTGGAGCTGATTGATAGCGGTGAGGGGGAGACGCGTGAGTGTCCGGGTCGCCGTCGTGGCGCTGAGTAACTAGGGTCTGGCAGCGTGAGAGCAATCCGTAGGTTCACCGTCCGCACCGTCCTTCCACCGGAGCTGGCCTCCCTCGGCGAGCTTGTGCACAATCTGCGCTGGTCGTGGCACCCGGAAACACTCGACCTCTTCGCCGAGGTCGACCCGGCCGTCTGGGAACGGGTCGGCCACGATCCGGTCGCCCTGCTCGGCGCCGTCGAGGCGAGCCGCCTGCGCGAGCTGGCCTCCGACCGCCGCTTCCTCAGGCGGGTCGCGGACGCGGCTGACGACCTCCGCGAGTACATGACCGCGCCCCGCTGGTACCAAACCATTCCCGACGCGCCGCAGGCCGTCGCCTACTTCTCCCCCGAGTACGGCATCGCCGCCGCGCTGCCGCAGTACTCGGGCGGCCTGGGCATCCTCGCCGGCGACCACCTCAAGGCCGCCAGCGACCTCGGCGTGCCGATCCTGGCCGTCGGCCTGCTGTACCACCACGGCTACTTCACCCAGTCCCTCTCGCCGGAGGGCTGGCAGCTCGAGCACTACCCCTCGCTCGACCCCGGCGGGCTGCCGCTGACCCTCCTGAAGGAGGAGGACGGCACGCCGGTCCGCGTCGCGATCGGCCTGCCCGAGCACCGCACCCTGCACGCCCAGGTCTGGGTCGCCCAGGTCGGCCGCGTCCCGCTGCTGCTGCTCGACTCGGACGTGGCCGAGAACGACCCGGCCGCCCGCGATGTCACCGACCGCCTGTACGGCGGCGGCACCGATCACCGTCTGATGCAGGAGCTGCTGCTGGGCATCGGCGGCGTCCGCGCCATCCGGGCCTATTCCCGGGTCAGCGGCCACCCCGAGCCCGAGGTCTTCCACACCAACGAGGGCCACGCGGGTTTCCTCGGGCTTGAGCGCATCCGCGAGCTCACCGAGGCCAGGCTCTCCTTCGACGAGGCGCTCGAAGCGGTCCGCGCCGGCACGGTCTTCACCACCCACACCCCCGTGCCCGCCGGGATCGACCGCTTCCCCGCCGAGATGATCGCCCGGCAGTTCGGTGGCGAGAACGCCTGGCCGACGGTCCCGGTCGACCGCATTCTGGAGCTCGGCGCGGAGGACGAGCCGGGCAAGTTCAACATGGCCGCGATGGGCATGCGCCTGGCCCAGCGGGTCAACGGGGTCTCCGAGCTGCACGGCGCGGTCAGCCGCGAGATGTTCCAGGGCCTGTGGCCCGGGTTCGACGCCGACGAGATCCCGATCGGGTCGATCACCAACGGCGTGCACGCGCCGACCTGGGTCGGCCGCGAGATCATGGAGCTGGCGGGCAGGGAGCTGCCGACCCTGGTCGAGCGGGCCCAGGGCTGGGAGGGCGTCAACAAGATCTCCGACGTGGACGTCTGGGGGATCAGGGGCAGGCTGCGGGGCCGTCTGGTCACGGCGGCCAGGGAGCGGCTGCGCAGGTCCTGGCTCGCCAGGGGCGCCTCGCGTGCCGAGCTCGGCTGGATCGAGGACGCCCTCGACCCGAACGTGCTGACCATCGGCTTCGCGCGCAGGGTGCCGTCGTACAAGCGGCTCACCCTGATGCTGAACGACCCCGAGCGGCTCCGCGAGCTGCTGCTCGACCCGGAGAAGCCGGTCCAGATCGTGATCGCGGGCAAGGCGCACCCGGCGGACGAGGGCGGCAAGAAGCTCATCCAGCAGATCGTGAAGTTCACCGACGGGGAGGACGTCAGGCACCGCATCGTCTTCCTGCCCGACTACGACATGGCCCTGGGCCAGCTGCTCGTCCAGGGTTGTGACGTGTGGATGAACAACCCGCTGCGTCCCCTGGAGGCGTGCGGCACCTCGGGGATGAAGGCCGCGCTGAACGGCGGCCTCAACCTGTCCATCCGCGACGGCTGGTGGGACGAGTGGTACGACGGCACGAACGGCTGGGCCGTCCCCACCGCCGACGGCGTCGCCGACCCCGACCGTCGCGACGAGCTTGAGGCGAACGCGCTCTACGACCTGATCGAGCACGAGGTCGCCGACCGGTTCTACGACAGGGCCTCCGACGGCCTGCCGCTGCGCTGGCTGGAGATGGTCCGGCACACCCTGACCTCGCTGGGCCCCAAGGTTCTCGCGGGCCGGATGCTCCGCGACTACGTGATCGGCCTGTACGCCCCCGCGGCCAGGTCGGCGCGTGCCCTGTCCGCCGACGGGTACGACCCCGCCAGGCACTTCGCCGCCTGGAAGCTCCGGGTCCACCAGGCATGGCCCGGGGTGCGGGTCGAGCACGTCGAGGCCACGAACCTGGGCGAGACCCCCGAGGTCGGGGCGTCCCTCGAACTGCGGGCGACCATCGCCCTCGGTGAGCTGCAGCCCCAGGACGTCCGGGTCCAGGCCGCCTACGGCCTGGTCGGGCAGCACGACGAGCTGGTCGGGCCGTCCTACGCCGATCTGACCCTGGAGGCCGAGGCCGACGACGGAAAGGCCGTCTTCAGCGGCACGATCCCGTTGGATCGCACCGGTTCCTTCGGCTACACCGTCCGGGTCGTGCCCGACCACCCGCTCGTGGCCGCCCCCTCGGAACTCGGCCTGATCGCGGTCCCCGAGGAACCCGTGGGCATGACCAACGGCACCCTCCGCTGACCCGACCCCACTCGGGGCGGGTCGGCACCCGCCCCGAACGGGGCCTGTGGGAGATCGTGGCCTGCGGGGGAGAGGCGCAGGCGCGGGGCGTCAGTCCGGGGAGACGGTGACGTCGTCGGCCCTGACGAACATCACCCGGTGGCCGAACTGGATCTGGTAGTACCGCAGCTCGCCGCGGACCACCGGCCGCTCCTGGGCGTCGAAGGCGGCGGCCCGGTAGTACGCGCCCCTGGCGACCAGACCGAGGGTGTAACGCTGTCCCGCGCCGAAGGCGTACTGGAGCGGGATGATCGGCTGGACGGGTACGCCCGCGGGGTAGGCCTCCGGCTCGGGGTAGGCCCTGCCGTACACCGGGACGCTTTCCAGGCCTGGCCTGGGGGTGACGACCGGGCCGGACGAGGGCACCGAGACCGGGTGGTCGGCGGGGTCGTGGAACCAGGCCCGCTGCCCCAGGTACCAGATGGCCGTCCAGTCGCCCTGGCGACCCGCGACGGCGTAGCGCTGCCCGGTCGCCGCGCGGGCGCCGTGGTCGCGGACGTCGTCGAGCGCGCCGCCGTCCGGATGTTTGCCGATGTCCCTGACCAGCGGGGCGTCCTCGCGTGGCTCGGTGCGCAGCCACACGGACGACGATCCGTGCGGCGGGCAGGCCGCGGCCGGTTCCGCCGGATCGCAGCCGGTGTAGCGCGGTCGGTTGGTGGCGTAGTCGGGCAGGATCGTCACCGACCCGGCGCCGGGGCCGCCCGAAGCCTGCAGGGGCCGGCCGAGCAGCTCGAAGTAGTGCGCCCAGTCCCAGTAGGGGCCCGGGTCCTCGTGCATGCCACCGACGGTGCCCGGCAGCGGTCCCGGCACGTTGTCGTGGCCGATGACGTGCGCGCGGTCCAGCGGGATGCCGTACCGCAGCGCCAGGTGGCGCACCAGCTCCGCCGAGGCGCGGTACATCGCCTCCGTGTACCAGGCGCCGCCCTGAGTGAGGAAGCCTTCGTGCTCGAGGCCGATCGAGGTCGCGTTGACGTACCAGTTGCCCGCGTGCCAGCCGACGTCCCCGGTCCTCAGGTGCTGGGCGACATGACCGTCCTGCGAGCGCAGCGTGTAGTGCCAGCTCACGTACGCGGGGTCCTGGACCAGCCTGACCGTGGGGTCGTACGCGGTCTCCGTGTCGTGGATGACGATGTAGTCGATCCCCTGGTTCAACGGCCTGTCGGAAAGGTCATGATTGCCGTAGCCGCCGCCGGGCAGCGCCCGGTAGGGCGCGGGAATCCACTCACAGGAGATCGTCGCCGGGCACTCGACGTCGCCGGTGACGGGCTCACGCAGGCCCAGCCGTTCCAGCTGTCCCTCGAACGGCCGCAGGCCGGGTACGGCCCGCAGACGCACCTGCCGGCCGTCGCCGGTCACCCTGTCGGCCCCCGAGCGGATCACGGCGTAGACCGCGTCCGCGAATGCCCTGGCTGTTCCCGTGTCCGACGCCCCCGAATATCCCGCGACGGCTCCGTACCACCCTGCGGGGCCCCTGCCGGGCCGGATCCCCAGCCGTCTCTGCTGGTCGGCGAGTAGCGCCGCGCCACCGAGGATGTTGGCCGCCGCGTCGCCGCGCAACCGCCGCCTGCTCTCACCGGTGAGCTCCGCCGCCCGCTCCAGCGTGCGCAGCACGCCGGCAATCCCCGGGGCGCCGGCCTCAACGGGGTGCTTTGTGGCCCTGGAGTCGTCGCCGCGGGGATCCTCGGCGTCGCCGGTGTGGTGGTGCGGGGAGTGGGAGAGGGCGGAGGACAGGGCTGCGGCGTCGGTCAGGTGCATCGGGCCGAAACCCCCGGAGGTACTGGGCAGGCCCGCGTTGGCCTCCCAGCGCGACTCGAGGTAGGAGACGCCGAGCAGGACGCTCTCCGGTACGCCGTAGGTCCTGGCGGCCTCGGCGAACGCGGCCTGCAGGGTGCCGCGCGCGACCCGTCCCGTGGACGTGGACGTGGACGTGGACGCGGGCGCGGGCGCGGATGTGGACGTGGACGTGGCCAGGGCGGGGCCGGTGGGGCAGAGGAACCCCGCCGTCGCGACGACCGCGACCGCCGTCCTGAGCGAGGGCCGTCGCCGTACGAGGGCTCCCGCGCCGGGGGAGGCGGCGCGACCGCGCCGAAGAGGTGAGATCGCGGTGTCGATGGCTTTCCTCGCTCGTGGTCGCCGGAGACGATTTTCGTCGAGGGAGCAGGAGAGGGCGATGGTCTTCCCCTCTCGCCGATCCCTGATCAGGAAAACCACCTTTCCCCATTTGATCATCGCAGCGTGATGCTTTACTGACATTTAGTGGTTCGCTGGGCGATCGCTTTCTCCGGTGGGGGAGCGCGACCGGACGGGATCCATGCGCCGATGGGAATCACGTCGACTCCGGCTAAAGATTTCTCGTCGCGGAGGCCTTTTTGAAGCACGGAGCCGACGCTCAAGGCGTCGGCCGTTACCGAGCCGAAAGGGCGGTCCCGCGATGAGCGATCCGGTCGTTTTCGCCATGGTGGCGGGTGCGGTCAGGCTGGTGCTTTTTATGATCTTGTACCGCACGCGTCCGTCCTACGGGATCGAGGCGGGCGGCGAGGTCACGGTGGTACGGCTGCGGGCCGGGGAAGGGCCCGTGATCATTGACCACAGGACGGGCGAGGGGACGCTGATCGTGTGTCTCCAGGACTCCCCGGCGTCCGGCCTCCGGCGGAGGGGCGAACGATGACCGAACGGAACATCGCACGACCGGAAAGCACGGGAACCGCGGGGCGGGGGAGCGGGGACGCGGGGGAGGAGGGGGAGGGGCGGGAGGCCGCGCGGCCTGATCCGGCTGGGTTCGGGGAGTTCTACGAGCTGACGTCCGCGCGCATGCTCGCCAGGGCGACCGTGATCTGCGGCGGCAGGCAGGACGCGGAGGACGCCATGGCGGACGCCTATCTCGAGGCGTTCAGGCACTGGGACCGTATCGGCCGCTACGAGCCGAGAGCCGCGGAGAAGTGGGTCCACACCACGATGCAGCGGCGGTGGTGGAAGGTGGCGGGCAGGCGGAGGCGGCGGGAGGCGGTTGAGCTCAGGGTTCCGGTACGGCCGTGCTCGTCCCCCGAGGAGACGGCCGAGGTCACGATGGTCCTCGCCGCGCTCCCCGCGCTGACGGAGCGCGAGCGGATCGTGGTGCTCGCCCACTGCGTGTACGGCCTGTCGCAGAAGGAGGTCGCCGACATGCTCGGGGTCAAGAGCTCACTGGTCGCCGTCAACCTCTTCCAGGCACGTCGCAGGCTGGAACGGCTGATGGGACTGACCAGGCCACTCAGGAGGCCCGGCGAGCGGTTCGTCCGTCTGCCCGGCCTGCTCGGCGCGAACGGGCCCGCGCGCGGGGACGACCCGCTCGCCCTGCTCCTGCGCGGCACCCTGGCCTGGCTCGGCGAGGCGTTCGAGGCCGAGGAGACCGGGCTCGAACGGGTCCGCCACGTGATCGAGTCGGCGTCGCGGGCTCCTGACGGCCGGGGGCGGGCATGATCCTGTTACGCGCGCTCCTGGCACTCGGGCTGCTCGTCGGCCTGTACACGCTGTGCCTGGTCCTCGTGCTCGTCGACCTCGGCGCCATCGCCCTGCTCGTGCAGGATTCGGTCTCCCTGGGCAAACCGCTGCCGACCGGGGCGGTGATGATGGCGCTCACCACGGTTCCCGCACTCTGGGTCCTGCGCGGCCTGTTCGCCTTCGGCGTCTGGCACGAGCCCGATCCGCAGGCCGTCTCGGTCACACCGGGCCAGGCGCCCGCCCTGTGGGCCGTCGTCAGGCAGCTGGCCGAGGAGGTCGGCACCCGTCCTCCCGCGAGCATCTGGCTCACCGGCGAGGTCAACGCGGCGGTGACGGAGGAGACGAGCCTTCTCGGCCTCGTCGGTGGGACGCGACGCCTGTACGTCGGGCTGCCGCTGCTGGCCGGTCTCTCGGCCGACGAGCTGCGCGCGGTGCTCTGCCACGAGCTGGGCCACTACGCGCACGCGCACACCCGGCTCGGAGCCATCACCTATCGGGGCCACCTCGCGCTGCGGGCCACCCTCGACCGGCTCGAACGCTCCCGGCGCCCGCTCCCCGGCGCGCGTGGCAGGAGGCAGGGCGTCCCGTCCTCCTGGATCTGGTGGCCCTTCCTCGGTTACGCCTTCGTGTACTTCAGGCTCTCCTCAGCCGTCAACCGACGGCAGGAGCTCCAGGCGGACGCCGCCGCTGCCGGGATCGTCGGCGCGGAGGTCGCGGCCGAGGCGCTGTGGCGCTCCCTGGCGGTCCTGCCGGGCGCGTGGGAGGAGTTCCGGAGTCGCTACCTCGACCCGATGCACGCCAGGGGGTGCGTGCCCGACGACCCCCTGGCCGTGTTCGCGACGATGCTCGCCGCTCCCGGCTACCGGGGCAGGATCGAGGAGCTGAGAGGGCTTCCGCCCTCCAGGAGCGTCTCGCGCTACGACTCGCATCCGAGCCTGGCCCGGCGCCTTGAGGCGCTCGGCTTGCCCGAAGGTCCCACGGTGGAGCGCGACCAGGCTCCCGGAGCGGGACGCGACCGGGTTCCCGCCGCGGAGAGCCTGGGCCCGGGGCCGGGCCCGCAGGCCGTACAGCGCTGCCTGTTCCCCGCCGCCTCGACGAGGCTGGCCACACTCCCGTGGGGCGAGTGGGTCGAGCTGACGGCGGAGACCCGGGCGACGGAGCCCGCGCGGCGACTCGTCCGGGCCGCGCGCCGGGTCGGCGGCACCACGCGGCCCGCCCTGGCGACGGTCCTGGACCTGCTGGCGAGAGGCAGGGGAAGGCGGCTCGCGGCGCACTTCGCCGACCCCCTGGCGACGGAGGAGGACGAGGACCTGGACGGGCGCGTCGTCCGGCTCCCGGGCACGCCCGGGGGACAGGAGGCGACAGCGGCACTGCCGCGGCTGGACGCCGCGCTGTTCGCGCTGGTCGGACAGGCTCTCGTCACCCGGGGGCGGGCCCACTGGGAGATGACCTGGACCGGGGAGAACCGCCTCGCCTGGAGCCGCTCGGGGGCGCTGGCCGCCGCCGGAGTCACCGTCGAGGAGATCCGCGTTCTCGTGACGGCGGCGGTCGTCGGCGGGATCACCGAGGTCGGACGGTTGCGCCTGCATCTCGGCTCGCTCGGAGTCGACCCGGAGACCTGGCTCGGTCAGGATGCGGAAGGGACCCGCCAGGCCGAGGAGCCCGTCGAGACGATGAGCGTCTCTCCGGCCGCCGACGTGGAGGAGCTGCGGGAGAACCGCAGGCAGCTTCAGATCCGTCTCGCCGGTGCCGTGCTGATAGGCGGTCTGTTCCTGGTGACCTCCCTGCCGTCCCTCCTCGGCCGGGAACCCGCCTACTCCCCCGGAGTCCGCGTCGATGTCAGACCTGTGACGCCGTATGTGACGCCGTGGCGGGCGGTCACCCCGGTGCCCGTCTCGCCCTACCCCTCCATCCCTCCGGCCCAATGGCTCCCCTCGACGTCGTCCCGCCGCGACCCGTTGACCGGGCGACCGCGCGACGTGCTCCCGGGGTCCCGTCGTCTCAAGGATCTGTTGAAGGACGGACGGTCCGGGTACCGCGTGGATCCCGGCGACGTCGAAAAGCTTCTGGTCGGGAGGAAACGGCGATGAACGCGGCCGGAGGCAGGCGGTCGCCCACCGGCCCCTCCCGAGGGCCGATCCTCCGCGACGGCGCTCACAACCCATCTGATCAGGCAAAACAGGTAAACAGGGCCTTGGGGGACTGTTCTTTCCCTGGCAAAGCGGGAATGGCTATAGGACGACGATCCGCAGACTCCGGAGAGAGCATTGAACGCCTGGACGTTCGAAGGACAGCCCGGCGCGCTGGGCGACACCACGGTGACCCTGGTCGAGGGTGGCTCCTTCTGCGTGTGCTCGCGCAGCGGGGACATCCTGCAGGGCGGCGCGCAAGGGGTCTACCATGCCGACACCCGGCTGCTGTCCCGCTGGGAGCTGCGGGTCGACGAGTCGCCGGTCGAGCCGCTCAGGGTGCTGGCGGGCGAGCCGTACCACGCGACGTTCGTCGGCAAGGCGGCGCCGCGCCCCGGGCGGGCGGAGAGCAGCCTGCTGGTGGTCAGGGACCGGTACGTCGGCGGAGGTCTCCGTGAGGACCTGATCCTGCGCAACCTGTCGGACGAGCCCGCGGGATGCGTGGTCGACATCCACATCGGCTCCGACGTGGCCGATCTGTTCGAGGTGAAGGCGGGCCGGGTCAGACACGTGGCGGACGTGGAGATAACGGCCGACAGGTCGGGGCTGCTGATCTTCTCCGAGACCAGGTCACGCGGGACCAGGGTGGTCACCGAGCCCGCGCCGTTCGCCGTGCCCGGTGTGCTCATCTTCCGGGTCGTCGTCCCCGCGCGCGGTGAGTGGAAGGTGACGCTGCAGGTCAACCCGATCCTGGAGGGGGAGGAGTCACCCGCCTGGTTCTCGACCCACCACCCGCTCGAGCACGCGGAGCCCGCCAGGCGCCGCGCCGACTGGGAGCGCCTCAGCCCGTCCGTCACCACCACGAACCGCGCCCTGGCCCAGGTGATCCACCGCTCCAGGGAGGACCTCGGGGCGCTGCGTCTCTTCGAGCCGGAGAGACCCGACGAGCCGCCGACGATCGCGGCGGGCGCGCCCTGGTTCATGACGCTGTTCGGCCGTGACTCGCTGCTGACCTCGTGGATGGCGCTGCCGCTCGACCAGTCCCTCGCGCTGGGCACCCTGCGCCGCCTGGCCAGGCTGCAGGGCAAGGTCGACGACCCGCTCACCGAGGAGGAGCCCGGCAAGATCCTGCACGAACTGCGCTTCGGGGTGCAGACCGGTGCCTCGCCCCATGGCGGCCAGGCCTACTACGGCTCGGTCGACTCGACCCCGCTGTTCGTGATGCTCCTGGGCGAGCTGCGCAGGTGGGGGGTGCACGAGCAGGCGGTCGAGGAGCTCATGCCGTACGCCGACGACGCCCTCGACTGGATCACCAGGTCCGCCGACCCGTTCCTGTCCTACCGCCGCAAGACCGACCACGGCCTGATCAACCAGGGCTGGAAGGACTCCTTCGACGGCATCAACTTCGCCGACGGCACCCTGGCCCGCGCCCCCATCGCCCTGGCCGAGGTCCAGGGCTACGTCTACGCCGCCTACATCGCGCGCGCCCACTTCGCCCACGAGGTCGGAGACACCGACCTTGAGCAGGAGTGGAACACCCGCGCGACCCGGATCAGGGAGGCGTTCAACGACCGCTTCTGGCTGCCGGACCGGGGCTACTACGCCGTCGGGCTCGACGGCGCGGGACGCCCCATCGACAGCCTCGCCTCCAACATGGGGCACTGCCTGTGGACGGGCATCGTGGACGAGGACCGGGCCGCCTCCGTCGCCGAGCACCTGCTCTCGCCGGAGATGTTCACCGGGTACGGCGTGCGCACCCTGGCCTCGAACATGGGCGCCTACAACCCGATGAGCTACCACAACGGCTCCATCTGGCCGCACGACAACGCCCTGATCGCGGCCGGTCTGATGCGCTACGGCTTCGCCGACGAGGCCAAGCGGATCACCTTCGGCCTGCTGGACGCGGCCGAGGTGTTCGGCTGGCGGCTGCCCGAGCTGTTCTGCGGCTTCGACCGCGCCGAGTTCGCCTGGCCGGTGCCGTACCCGACCTCCTGCTCCCCGCAGGCGTGGGCCGCGGCCGCTCCCATCCATCTCGTCCGCACCCTGCTGCGCCTCGACCCGTGGATCCCCTACGGCCGGGTGTGGGTCGACCCGGTCGGCCTGGAGAAGCTGCGGATCACCGGGCTTCCCCTCGACGGCTCTCGCGTCACCATCGAGGTCGACGGCCCCAACGTCTCCGTGACCGGCCTTCCCGAAGGCATCACCCTCCTCAACGAACCGCGTCGCCCCACGACGGCCACCCTGCGACACGTCCCCTGACAGTTCAGCACCCGATTCGGATTTCCGCGGGCCGGACGGCCGTAGGTGAGGTAGAGATGATCGCCGCAACTGGTGTTTCCCGATGGCGTGACGCGATGCGCATCGTCATGATCGCGCCTCCCTGGTACGACGTGCCGCCCCAGGGATACGGAGGCATCGAGTCGATGCTGGCCGAACTGGTCGCCGGACTCTCCAGGAGAGGGCACCACATCACCCTGATCGGGGCGGGCAGGCCGGGGACGGCCGCCCGCTTCCTCGCCACCTACGATCCGCCGCCGTCGGAGCGGATCGGCGAGCCGATGCCCGAGGTGCTGCACGCGGCCAAGGCGTACGCCCTGGCCGTGGACATCGACGCCGACCTCGTCCACGACCACTCGCTCGCCGGGCCGCTGAGCGCGGCGGCGCGGGCCGTGCCGACCGTGGTCACCTGCCACGGCGAGATCGACGGCGAGCTGGGCGAGTACTACCGGGCGCTCGGTCCCGCCGTGTCGATGGTCGGCATCTCGGAGGCCCAGCGGCGGTTCGCCCCCGACCTCAACTGGGCCGGGGTCGTCCACAACGCCGTCGAGACCGCCTCCTTTCCCTTCAGGGAGCACAAGGAGGACTGGGTGCTCTGGCTGGGCAGGCTCAACGAGGACAAGGGGGCGCACGTCGCCATCGACGTCGCCAGGGCCGCGGGGCGCAGGATCCTGCTGGCGGGCAAGCTCACCGAGCCGCTCGAACACGACTACTTCGAGCGGGAGGTCAGGCCCAGGCTCGGCCCCGACGCCGAGTACCTCGGGGAGGCGGACGCGGCCCGCAAGCGCGAGCTGCTGGCCGCCGCCCGCTGCCTGCTCTTCCCCATCCTCTGGGAGGAGCCGTTCGGCATGGTCATGATCGAGGCCATGGCCTGCGGAACCCCCGTGGTCGCCCTGAACCGGGGCGCGGTGCCCGAGGTGGTCGTCGACGGGGTCACCGGGCTCGTCAGGAACGAGGTCGAGGAGCTCGCCGAGGCCGTCGAGGCGGTCGGCGCGCTCGACCCGCACGCCTGCAGGTCCCACGTCGCGGACAACTTCGACGTCGAGGTCATGACCGTGAGATACGAGAGGGTCTACCGCCAGATCATCACCACCCCCGAGGAGCCCGCGGGAGGGACGAGGGACCTGGCGCTGCCCGTCACATGATCGGGCCCTATGTTGGTCTGGCGAGGTCGGTGGTGTTTCTGGCGGAAGGGATGACATGGGTGAGTTCGTGCGCGTTGAGAAGGCCGACGGGGTCGCGACGATCAGGCTTGACCGGCCGAAGATGAACGCGCTCAACCGGCAGGTCCAGCAGGAGATCGCGGACTGCGCCCGGCAGGTGGACGCCGATCCCGACGTGTACGCCGTGGTGCTCTACGGAGGGGAGCGGGTCTTCGCCGCGGGCGCCGACGTCAAGGAGATGGCGGACATGCCGTACGCCGAGATGGCAGTCCACTCCACAACCCTGCAGGACTGCTTCACCGCCGTGGCGGAGATCGGCAAGCCGGTCGTCGCGGCCGTCACGGGCTACGCCCTCGGCGGCGGGTGCGAGCTTGCCCTGTGCGCCGACATCAGGATCGCGGGCGAGTCGGCCAAGCTCGGCCAGCCGGAGATCCTGCTCGGCCTCATCCCCGGCGCGGGAGGCACCCAGCGGCTTCCCCGCCTGATCGGCCCGTCGAAGGCCAAGGACCTCATCTTCACCGGGCGTCAGGTGCCCGCGGACGAGGCGCTGCGGATCGGCCTGGTGGACGCCGTCGTCCCGGACGCCGACGTCCACACCGAGGCCCTCGCCTACGCCGCCCGGTTCGCCGCGGGTCCCGCGCTGGCCCTGCGCGCCGCCAAGCTGGCCGTGGACCGCGGTCTCGAGGCGGACCTGGACACCGGCCTGGAGATCGAGCGCCTGCACTTCTCCGGCATGTTCGCCACCGAGGATGCCAGGATCGGCATGCGGGCCTTCGCGGAGAAGTCCCAGGCGAAGTTCACCGGCCGCTGACCGGCCTTCCCCGGTGATCTCCACGAGCTCTCCAAGACCGTCCTGGTAGATCGTGCTTTGCCGGTATCGTGCCGGATTATGGTGCGGTTGAGGAAACGCGCGCTGCTGCCCGCTGGGCTGCGGCGCGCGGTGCGTGGATGGTTCGACGCCCGATACATCTCCAGGGCCGATCATCGGCAGGACATCAAGGACGCGCTCTGGGAGGTCCAGACGCTGGGCCGGGAGGTCACCGCGCTGCGCGCCGAGGTCGACAAGCTCAGGGAGCAGGTGGCGAAGACCGGTCCTGAGCAGGCCCAGGTGCGGCGCTGGGACGACGCCCACCGGCTGGCGCAGGAGACCGCGGTCGCCATGGACCAGGTGCTCCAGAACGAGGTCCTGCTCTGGCAGGCCGTCGACCGTCAGGCCACGGACGGTCAGTCCGTCGACCGGCAGGGTGCCGACCGCCAGGGTACCGACCGTCAGTCCGTCGACCGGCAGGGTGCGGACCGCCAGGGTACCGACCGTCAGTCCGTCGACCGGCAGGGTGCGGACCGCCAAGCCGCGGACCGGCAGGCTGTGGACCGCTCCTCCCGGAGTCTCGCATGAGGGTGACCTGGACCGCGGAGGGCGCGGTCATGCGCCTGGTCTTCCGGCTCGACGCCGAGGACTCCATCACCGGGTTCTGCGCCGACGGCCAGCCGCTGAAGCTGGCCACGAACTCTTTCAGGGTCGAGTTGCCGCGCGGCCCCCACGATGTCCACCCCGACCTGCTGGCCCTGGCCGCGTGGACGGTCGTCGCGCCGTGGACGCGGCGCGCGGTCACCTTCGACAGGCCGATCTCGCCCGGCCTCGCCCTGGCTCTCCAGGAGGGCTGGGGGATCGAGGCGGGGCCCGTCGGCGGGGCGCCGCGTTCCGGCCGCAGGCTGGCGATCTCCTACAGCGGCGGCGCCGACTCCGTCGCCGTGGCCGCGATGCTGCCCGACGCGCCGTTCGTGCACTTCCAGCGGGTCTCCCACCCTCGGGTGCCCAACCGCTGGACCCACTACCGCTCCGATGTCCTCGCCCGTCTCGCAGAGCGGACCGGGCGCGAGCTGACCGTCGTCCGCTCCGACCTGGAGTTCACGCTCGCCGAGCCCCGCCCCGGCTACCCCGAGCACCACGCGGTGGCCGCGGGCGCGCTGCTGCTGGCCGACGAGCTCGACCTGGGCGGCCTCGCCTTCGGCTACGAGCTCGGCTCACGCTGGCTTGGCGGAGACCGCTACCTGCTCAGATACACCCCGGACAACCCGATGTGGGCGCCGCACGGCGCCTGGGGCAGGGCGTTCGCCGCCGCGGGCCTGCACATCGTGCTCCCGGTCGGCGGGGTCAGCGAGGCCGTGACCATGCGCCTCGCCCTCGGCTCGAAGCTGCGCGAGCAGGTCCGCTGGTGCCTGCGAGGAGTCGACGGCCCCTGCGGGACCTGCGGCAAGTGCCTCTACAAGGAGCTCATCCAGGCCGCCGTCGAACGCCGTCCGCTGCGCACCACGGTCGGCCCGAAGCGACCCGTCGCCCGCAAATGGCAGGAGCCGCCGCCGTACGGCGGGCAGGAGATGATCGAGTACGGCTGCGCGAGAGTGCCCGGCGTCGAGGGCACGGTCTTCGGCAGGGCCGCCGGTTTCCTCGGCGCGACCGAGGCGTCGACCGCCTGGCTCGACCGCTGCTACCCGCCCGCCATCGAGGAGATCCCCGAGCCGTGGCGCAAGGAGATCCACGACTTCATGGCGACCGAGGTCGGGTTCATGAGCCGTGACCAGGCACGACGTGTCGAGACCTGGGGGATGTCGTGAGGACGCGTTGGGAGGGATGACGCGCAGGGCGCTGCTGGTCGGCGTCGGCGCGGCGGGCGGGGCCGGAGCCATGTTCGCGGCCATGGGGGCGCTTGGCCTGGCGCCCGACTCCCATGAATCCCCGCCGAAGGCCTTCGTCCCGCCGCGGCCCTCCGACTTCTCTCTCAGCGGCAGAGCCGCGGCGAAGGTGGTCGTCCTCGGGGCCGGGGTCGCCGGGCTGACCTGCGCCTACGAGCTGGGCAAGGCGGGCTACGAATGCACCGTCCTTGAGGCGGCCGACCGGGTCGGCGGCAGGAACCTCACGCTGCGCGCGGGGGACCGGCTGGCGGAGAACGGCGGGCAGACCCAGACGGCGGCCTTCGCGGAAGGAACCTACTTCAACGCCGGGGCGGGGCGGATCGCGCCGTGGATGGTCACGATGGACTACTGCCGCGAGCTCGGCGTGCCCATCGAGACGTTCGTCAACAACAACGCCTCGGCCTACGTCTACACGCGGGGCATGAAGGCCCCGATCAGAGCGCGCACCGCTCGCGCCGACATGTACGGCTACGTCGCGGAGCTGCTGGCCAAGGCGAGCAACGCGGGCGCGCTGAACCGCAGGCTCACCGGGGACGACAGGGAACGGCTCGCCGAGTTCCTGCGACGCTTCGGCGACCTCGGCCCCGACCTCGCCTACCGGGGCTCGACGCGCCGCGGTTTCACCACCTACCCCGGGGTCGGCGACGGCGTTCCCCTCGGCGCCCCCGCCTCGCTGGGCGAGGTGTTCGCCGCGGGCATGGGCAGGGCGATCACCATGGACTTCGGCTACGACCAGGCCATGCCCATGTTCCAGCCGGTCGGCGGAATGGACGCGATCGTGGCCGCGCTCGCCCGCGCGGTCGGCCGGGACCGGATCATGACGGGCACCCGCGTCACCGGCCTGAGGAACCTGCCCGACGGAGTCGAGGTGACCCACCAGGGCGGCACGCTCCGCGCGGACTACTGCGTCGCGGCCCTCCCGCCCCACCTGCTCGCCCGCCTCCCGCACAATCTGGGCCCCCAGGTCACCGCGGCGCTGCGCACCCCGGTGCCGGTCGCCGCGGGCAAGATCGGCCTGGAGTACGGCAGGCGCTGGTGGGAGATCGACGACCGCATCTACGGAGGGGTCACCGAGACCGATCTGGACATCACTCACATCTGGTACCCCTCCCACGGTTACCACTCCGAGAGCGGCCTGATCGTCGGCTACTACAACACCGAGGAGAACGCCGAGCTGTACGGCAGGCTCCCGCACCCGGAACGCCGCGCCCGCGCGCTCACCCAGGGCAAGAAGATCCACGGCGAGAAGTATCGCGCCGATCTGCGTGCCAGCGTCTCGATCGCCTGGCACAGGCAACCGCACATCGAGGGCGGCTGGGTCCGCTGGCCCTCCTACGACGGCGGCTTCGCCCTCCTGCAGCGCCCGGCAGGACGGGTCTACTTCGCCGGAGACTGGCTCACCCATCTGGTCGCCTGGCAGGCGGGGGCCATGGAGTCCGCGAGGCGGGCCGTCACCGAACTCCACGGCCGGGTGACGCGGACGCCATCCTGACCGGCCCGCGGCGGCCGTACAGTCTCAGGAACGGATTCCGGACGGACGATTCTGAGGAGACGGCGATGGCGATCGGGACACTTGACTGGGTGAGCGCGGGGGAACGGCTCGACCTGCTGGCCGAGCCGGTGGCACGGGCGGTCGCCGGGCTCGACGGCGTCGAGGTGGCCGAGATCGACCCCGGGCTGGCCGACACGGCGGCGTTCTGCGAGCGCTACGGTGTGGGCCTGGACGAGTCCGCCAACTGTGTGATCGTGGCGGCCAAGCGTGCCGGGGAGGTCCGGTACGCCGCCTGCATGGTGCTCGCCACGATGCGGGCCGACGTCAACGGCGTGGTCAGGCGGCACCTGGACGCGCGGAAGATCTCGTTCGCGTCGCAGGACGACGCGGTCGGGCTGACCGGGATGGAGTACGGCGGGATCACCCCGCTGGGGCTGCCGGAGGAGTGGCCGGTGCTCGTGGACGAGGCCGTCGCGGCCCATCCGGGAGTCGTGATCGGCAGCGGCGTCCGTCACTCCAAGCTGGCGCTCCCGGGTGCGGTGCTGGCCGGTCTGAAGACCGCTCAGGTGATCAAGCTGGCGAACTGACGCAGAAAAGAGATTGAGTGTTACCCGGGTTTGGGAAACCGTTGAGGTCTGGCACACGTTATCCCATCGGAGAATATGGCCTGATGGTTCATCTCATGGGCGGGGTTTAAGCCGGTATGGTTCTTCATGCCATGAATCAGGACGACCGACTGGGCCCGTACCGACTGCTCCGGCGGCTCGGTGAAGGCGGCATGGGCGTTGTCCACCTCGCCGTCGACCCCCACGGGCGGCAGGTGGCCGTAAAGGTCCTGCGCGCCGAGGTCGCGGGCGACGACGTCGCCCGCCGCAGGCTCTCGCGCGAGGTCGAGACCATGCGGCGGGTGCGCAGCGAGCACATCGCCGAGGTTCTCGACGCCGACGTGACCGGCCTCCGGCCCTACATCGTGACCCGTTACGTCCCGGGGCAGCCGCTGGACGACCACGTCAAGCAGGAAGGTCCGATGGACCTGCCCGCGCTGCTCAAGGTCGCCCATGGGGTGGCGTCCGCGCTCGCGTCCGTGCACTCCGTCGGGGTGATCCACCGCGACCTCAAGCCGGGCAACATACTCATCCTGGACGGCCAGCCCGTCCTCATCGACTTCGGCATCGCCCAGGCCGTCGACGCGACCAGGCTCACCCAGACCGGCATGTTCATCGGCACGCCCGGCTACCTCGCCCCCGAGATCATCGAGGGGCATGAGGCGGGGCCCGAGGTGGACGTGCACGCCTGGGCGGGCACGCTGGTCTTCGCGGCCACCGGCCAGCCGCCCTTCGGTAAGGGCACGCTGGAGATGATCTTCTACAACATCACCGCGGGCAAGGCGAACGTGGACGCGGTGCCTGAGCCACTGCAGCCCGTGCTGCGCGCCGCGCTCCAGCGAGACCCCGCGAGGCGTCCGAGGGCCGCGGAGCTGGCCGCCCAGATCGGGCGCATGATGTCCTTCTCCGGGCGTCCCAGGGTGCCGGACGAGGTCGCGACGGTCTCGCACTTCGACGACCCCGGGCCCGTCCGGCCGGGCCAGGACGCGGGCCACGGGCTACCGACCGGCCCCTACGTTCCCACCGGCCTCGGCCCCCGCCCTGGGCAGGAGACACAGGACCACCCGACGGGCGGTCTGCCCACGGGCCCTTACGTCCCCACCGGGCCCGGTTTCCGTTCCGGGCCCGGCATCTCGGGCCACCCGGGCGGACAGGGAGGCCACACCGGGCCGACCGGGCCTGGTTCGCCGGGCCGTACGGCCGAGCCCGACCCCGGTGACGTGCCGACCCCGGTCGCGTCGAGGCCGGGGACCTCCACGCCGTGGCCGCCCACCTCCGTGCCTCAACCGCCCACCTCCGTGTCCCAGCCGCACGACTACGTCTCGCTGCTCGGCGAGCAGGGGGCCGACCCGTGGCCGACCCGCAGGGTGACGGCCGAGGAGCTGCGCCAGGCCGCGGCGGCCCAGCAGGCGTCGTACGAGCTGCCCACCGGACAGCTCGGCCCGCAGGACGCTCCGACCAGAGGATTCTCCACCGGCCCCGGTTCGTCCACCGGCCCGGGTTCGCCGACCGGCCCCGGTGTGCCTGCGGGCACCCCGCGTCACGGCGGCACGACCGGCGAGCGGCCCTCGCAGGACCCCGCCGACAGGTTCGGCGCCCCGGCGCCGCTCCAGGACGGCGACATCCCGACCCAGCGGGTCCGCCCCCACGAGCTGCAGGAGTATCTACGCAACCAGGCGCCGCAGTCCGCGAGCCCCGCGCAGTCCTACCCCGCACAGCAGGTCTCGTTCGAGCAGACGCCGCAGGTCAGGCAGCACCACACGCCACCGTCCCACTCCTACCAGCAGCAGGCGCAGTCGCACCAGCAGCCGTACCGGCAGACGCAGGTGCAACCGCAGTCACAGCCGCAGGTCCATCCGAGCCCGCGTCCTGACCACGCATTGCAGCGTTCCAAGGCGTACGGCGTCGCGGCCGCGCTGCTGCTGATCGCCGTGACGATCGCGGCGGTGCTCGCCCCCGTGCTCGTCGCCGTGGTCGTGATCCCCGTGGTGATCCTGCTGCGCGCGGCCGACATCGCCCAGCCAGAGCTCAACGCCCGCAGGGGGAGCGGCGCCGTCGCCACGGACGTCTTCAGGGTGCTCGGCCGGCCCGCCGCCCTCGCCAAGTCGGTGGGCGTCACCCTCGCGCTCGTGCCGTACGCCCTGATCCTGGGCCTGCCGGTGACGCTGCTGCTCGCCGTGCTGGTCAGGAGCATGCAGCCCGCCAACGCGCTGAGCTGGGGCGCGGCGGTCGCGCTCTGGACGATCTGCGCCGGGCCTGGAGTGGAGGGCCCAAGCCGCCAGATACGACGTACGCTGGCATCACTGCTGCCTTCGCGTGGCGCGGCCCTCGGTGCGGTCTCGGCGCTGGGCGTGGTGATGGCCCTCATGGTCTTCTTGGCGATCGGCACCGTCGGGGGAAGGGCACGGCTGGCGCACTGGACGCCGGTCAACGTCGACACGGTGGTGGGGGAACTGCACAATCTACAGAACAGGGCGGCGCGATGACTGGGGAGACACAGGCGCCGGAACGACTGGGACCGTACCGGTTGCTCAGGCAGATCGGCGAAGGCGGCATGGGGGTCGTCCACCTCGGGCTGGACGAGGACGGCCGGGAGGTGGCCGTCAAGGTCCTGCACCCGCACGTCGCGGCCGACCTCAAGGCCCGCGACCGGCTCACCCGCGAGGTCGAGACCATGCGGCGGGTGCGCAGCTCTCAGGTCGCCGAGGTGCTCGACGCGGAGCTGACCGGCAGGCAGCCCTACATCGTGACCCGTTTCGCGCCGGGCCGCACGCTGGAGGAGATCGTCCTCGCCGACGGTCCCCTCGCCCCGCACGAGGTCGTCAAGCTCGCCCGGGGCCTGTGCGCGGCGCTGGTGGCGATCCACGCCGCCGACGTCATCCACCGCGACTTCAAGCCGTCGAACGTGATGATCGTCAACGGTGAGCCGCTGGTCATCGACTTCGGCATCGCCCACCTGGTCAACGCGACCCGGCTGACCCAGACCGGCATGTTCGTCGGCACGCCCGGCTACCTCGCCCCGGAGATCATCAGGGACTCCGAGATCACCCAGGCGGCCGACGTGCACGCGCTGGCCTCGACGGTCTTCTTCGGCGCGACCGGCAAGCCGCCGTTCGGCACCGGCAGCTTCGAGGTCGTCTGCTTCAACATCATGGAGGGCCGGGCCAACGTCGACCTGGCCCCCGCCTGGCTGCGCGGCTGGCTCAGGCAGGCCCTGGCCGTCGACCCGGCCGCGCGGCCGACCGCGCAGGCGCTGCTGCGGATGGCACGTTCCCTCGACCCGACGGTCACGGCCTTCCACGAGGCGGCGCCGCCGACCGCCGTCCTGGACGCGGGCACCAGAGTCCTCAACACGGACGGCACCAAGGTCCTCAACACGGACGGCACCAAGGTCCTCAACACGGACGGCACCAAGGTCCTCAACACGGACGGCACCAAGGTGCTGGACGGCCAGAACCCGTCGCCTCCGGCTCCCAGGCCTCCGGCTCCCAGGCCCCCGGTTCCCGCGCCTCCGGCGACCGGCACCCGGATACTGGACGGACAGCCACCTGTTGCCCCTCCGCCTCCGGTGAACGGCACCCAGGTGCTGCCGCAGGACGGGACCTACTCCGACCTGCTGCCTCCGGTCGAGTACGCCAAGCCGGAGCGGCGCGAGCGCAGGCCGCGCACGGAGCCCGACCGCTCCGTGCCTGACCGCTCCGCGTCCGACCGCTCCGCGGCGGGGGCACCGCCGCCCTACGTCCCGGCGACGCAGCCGCCGCCGTACATCCCGGCTCCGCTCTCGGCCCAGCAGCGGGTCGCTCCGCCGCCGTACGCCGACCAGCGGGTCGCGGGATACCCGGCGCCGCAGCCGACCGGTCAGAGCAGGCCGGTCGCCCCGCCGCCGACCCAGCCCCGCCCCTACGTGCCGCCGCCCGCGCCCGCGCCCGGACCGCAGGCCCCGCCGCGTGAGCGCTCGCAGTACCGCACCGGCCACCCGCTGGCCGGGCTGTTGCTGCTGACGATCCTGGTCGCGCTGGCCTGTGTACTGCCGGTTGTGGTGAGCGCGTTCGCGGTGGTGGCCGCGCTCTGCCTCCGCGTTGGCGAGTACCTCTTCGGCGACCTGGCCGAGCGGCGCTCCCTGCGTGGCAACAGCGCGGCCGACCCGTTGCTCGCGGTGGTCGGCACTCCGTGGGCGCTGATCAAGGCGCTGCTCGCGACCTTGGTCACGGCCCCGCTGGCCGCGATGTTCGGCATGTGTGTCTGGGGCGGCCTGAGGTTCGTCGTGCACCTGAAGACCGATCCGGCGGCGGCCTACGCGGCGGGTGCCTTCGTGGCGGGGCTGTTCGTGCTGCCCGGCGGCGGCAAGCCGCGCAGGGCGGTCTCCCGCGCGCTGACCGGGGTGATCCGCAGCCCGGGAGCCGCGATGGTGACCACGATCATCCTGGGCACGCTGGCGTTCTTCACCGTGATGGCCGCGCTGACGATGTTGCCGTCCTTCGTGCCGTGGGACCAGCCGTCCGACGTCGTCAAGCAGGTGACGAGGGCCTGGCAGCAGCAGGTGGACAACGGGAAGATGGGAGCGCTCGACCTCGTCCGCGGCCTGTTCAACAACCTGATGGACAGCCTCGGCCTCGGTTTCGTCTCCTTCTAGCGCCTCCGACGCGACGACCGCGCCCCTCTCCGGCGCCATCGAGCCGTTCACTCCCGGCCCGGTGGCGCCGACCTCTTTCCGAGGGCGTCCTTCCTGGCGTTCTCCCGAGGGCGCCGTTCGGCGGCGTCGGCCGGATGCCGACGGTGGACGGGAGGAAACGTCTGGCTTGTGGTCCATGTCCTGGCGCGAGGGTTTTCTTGAAAGCTCTCGGTGCGAGATCGGTCCCGCTGAGGCACGATGAAGGAGACAGGCCGGAAGGAGCCGCATGGGAGCGACCGACGGTGAACGTCTTGGCCCGTACCACCTGCTGTCGACCCTCGGCGCCGGAGGCTTCGGCGAGGTCCACCTCGCGCTGGATCCCGCCGGGCGCACGGTGGCGGTCAAGATCCTGCATCCGCACGTCGCGGCCGACGCGACGGCCATCACCCGTCTCGCCCGCGAGGTCGAGACCATGCGGCGGGTCCAGGGCGCGCACATCGCCGAAGTGCTGGATGCCTCGATGGAGGGCGCCCGCCCCTACCTCGTCACCCGCTACGTGCAGGGCCGCCCGCTCAGCGCGGTCATCTCCGGTGACGGCCCGGTCGAGGGCGAGGACCTCGTACGGCTCGCCCACGGCCTGGCGGAGGCCCTGGTCGCCATCCACGCCGCCGGGGTCGTCCACCGGGATCTGAAACCGGCCAACGTCATCCTGACCGACGGTGAGCCCGTTGTGATCGACTTCGGCATCGCCTCCGCGCTCGACTCCGCCTCCGTCACGGTGTCGGGGGCGATCCTCGGCACGCCCGGATACCTGGCGCCCGAGGTCCTCGAAGGCGCGCCTGCGGGCCCCGCGGCCGACCTCTTCTCCTTCGGCACCACGCTCGCCCACGCCGCCACCGGACGGCACCCGTACGGCACGGGCCCGGCCTCGGCGGTTGGCTACCGTGTCGTCCACCACGACCCCGATCTTGAGGGGGTGCCCGGCTGGCTCGAGCCGGTGCTGCAGGAGTGCATGCGGCGTGACCCGGCCGCCAGGCCCTCCGCCGCCGAGGTGGCGGCCCGCCTGGACGCGGAGGCTCCCGGGGTCCACGAATCGGCTCCACGCTCCCGGCGGGCTTTCGCCGCGCCCACGGGCCGGGAGGTCGCGGCGGGAGGACGGGACGCCGAACTCCAGGCCGAGGGGGCGGGCATGCACGCCCTGACCACCAGGCAGTGGCGGCCGGGACAGCGCCCGCCGCCGGGCAAGCTCTCCGCGGAGGAGGCCCGCGAGCGCCGCAGGGCCGTCGTGCACCGCCGCTGGATCGTCGGAACCGGCCTGCTGGTCTCGCTGGCGGCCGCGACGGCGAGGACTCCGCTGCCCGAAGTCTCGCTGCTGCTGCTGGCGGGCTACGGTTCGGTGATGGTCATCGATGGCGGGATCGGGCTGTTCGTCCGCAGGGACCGCGCCCGCGCGCTCGTCGACCTGGCGGGTGGTGCGGGTGCCGTCATACTGTGGGCCGTCCTGGGCACCTTCTTCAGTACCCTGACGCTCGCGCTGGCTCTGGGAACCGTCCTCTTCGTCCTGGTGGCCATATTGGCGTCCAGTTGAGGGTCGGCTGAGTGGTTCGCGGCCTGTCGCGGGCGGCTCATCCGAGTGAGTGGGACCCGCGCGCGGACTCCGGAATATAGTTCGGTAGGGTGGAGGGGTGTGACCGGTCACCCAGGTGTTCGGTTGGCGGCGTCAGCCGTACGACCAGGTAGTTTGCACCTGATTTACTGATCGGGAACATGATGCCGGAAGGCGAGGGCGGGGTGTCCCGGCCTGGCCACCCGCTGCCGCACAGCCCTCGGGCACCTGGCAGTCTTGGCATCGCGTGCACGTGCCCCGCGTGTGCGTAGGGAGCATCCGGCGCCAACCGCGATGACGTGGTGGCGCACGCGAACACGGGAGGTCGGCCACCGGCCATGAACATCGTCGTCTGCGTGAAGCAGGTCCCCGACACGGCGACCGAGCGTAAACTGAGGTCCGATGACAAGACGCTCGACCGCGATGCCGCCGATGGCGTCATCAACGAGCTGTGCGAGTACGCGGTCGAAGAGGCGCTGCGCCTCAAGGAGGCGCACGGTGGTGAGGTGACCGTCCTCACCATGGGCCCCGACAAGGCCAGCGACACCATCCGCAAGGCCCTGGCCATGGGCGCGGACAAGGCGGTTCACCTGGTGGACGACGCGCTGCACGGGTCCGACGCCCTGGGCACCTCGTACGCCCTGGCGCAGACGCTCAAGAAGATCGGGTTCGACCTGGTCGTGCTCGGCTCGGAGTCGACCGACGCCCGCACCGGTGTGCTCGCCGCGATGCTGGCCGAGCGCCTCGGCGTTCCCCAGCTCACCTTCGCCAACAAGGTCGAGATCGACGGCGGCTCGATCGCCGTCCAGCGCGTCACCGACTACGGCTACGACAGGGTCGAGGCCTCGCTGCCGGCTGTCGTCTCCGTCGTCGAGAAGATCAACGAGCCGCGTTACCCCTCCTTCAAGGGCATCATGGCCGCCAAGAAGAAGTCGGTCGAGAAGCTCGGCGTCGCCGACGCCGAGATCGACGCCTCCCAGGTCGGCCTGGCCAACTCCTGGAGCGAGGTCACCGACTTCGCCGCGGCCCCGCCGCGCGCGGCCGGCACGATCGTCAAGGACGAGGGCGACGGCGGCGTGAAGGCCGCCGACTTCCTCGCGTCGAAGAAGTTCGTCTGAGAACGGGGGTTAGCTGATATGTCCGAGATTCTCGTTCTGGTCGAGCACGTCGAAGGTCAGGTCAAGAAGGTCACGCTCGAGCTGCTGACGCTCGCCCGCAAGCTGGGCGTGCCGTCCGCGGTGTGGGCGGGACCGGGATACTCTCCCGAGGCCAAGGCCAAGCTGGCCGAGTACGGCGCGGAGAAGATCTACGTCGCGGACTCCGCCGACGTCAACGACTACGTCGTCGCCCCCAAGGCCGAGCTGCTGGCCCAGCTCGTCTCCGAGAAGTCCCCGGCCGCGGTGCTCGTCGCCGCGACGGCCGAGGCGAAGGAGATCGCGGGCAGGCTCGCCATCAAGATCGACTCTGGTGTGCTCACCGACGCCGTGGGCATCGAGGAGAGCCTGGTCGCCGACCAGTCGATCTTCGGCGGCGGCGTCAACGTCCGCTCGCGCGTCACCAAGGGCACCCCGATCGTCGCGGTCCGCCCGAACTCGACGCCGGTCGAGGCCGCGGCGGGTGCGGGCGCGGAGGAGCAGGTCTCCGTCACCGTCTCCGATGCCGCCAAGGCCGCCAGGATCGTGGAGCGGGTCAAGCAGGAGAAGGGCGCCCGCCCCGAGCTGACCGAGGCCGCGATCGTGGTCTCCGGCGGCCGTGGCGTGGGCTCCGCGGAGAACTTCTCGATCATCGAGAAGCTCGCCGACTCGCTCGGCGCCGCCGTCGGCGCCTCCCGCGCCGCGACCGACGCGGGCTGGTACCCCCACCAGTTCCAGGTCGGCCAGACCGGCAAGACCGTCTCGCCGCAGCTCTACATCGCCGCGGGCATCTCCGGTGCCATCCAGCACCGGGCCGGCATGCAGACCGCCAAGACGATCGTCGCCGTCAACAAGGACCCCGAGGCTCCGATCTTCGAGCTCGCCGACTTCGGCGTCGTCGGTGACCTGAACCAGGTCGTCCCGCAGCTGACCGAAGAGGTCGCCAAGCGCAAGTAGGCCGGGCGGACGCCGCGGCGGGCAGGGCCGCGGGACCGGCCACGACGCGGGAAACCCCGGGCCACCGAGGAGGCGGGCCCGGGGTTTCCCGTGAGGATCTCCTGTGTCCGACGGACAGTGTTAACAACATTTTTGACACATGGTAAACCGGTTGTCGGAACGGTAGATCAGCGATCATTGAGGCGCGTGGAGTGCCCTTTTTGTCGCGTTGTTCGGGAATTGTTGGCCTGTGCGCTATACGGGGTCCGGTCCTGTCCGCAACCGCCTCCGCGTGCCCGTCAGGCCCGTACGGTGCCGGTCAGGCGGCCATGGACAGCTCGCGCTCGGACGTCTCCTCCGGCGCCTCCACGCTTCCCGGCCGGGGCAGGAACCGGGCGAACAGCGCGATCAGAACGCCGAGGGCGACGGCGATGCCGAGCGCGGTCCTGAGCGTGGCCGCGTCGGAGAGGAACCCGATGATCACCGGGCCGAGCAGCAGCCCCGCGTAGCCCATCGCGCCGGTCTGGGCGATGGCCGGGCCCGGGTTGGTGACCGCGCTGCCCGCCAGGGACATGGCCATCGGGGAGACCGTCGCGACCGCGACACCCACGAAGAGCATGGCGGCGACGGCGATCAGGGCGGTCGGGGCGATCAGGACCACGGCGAAGGTGGCCGCGGTCGACAGGCCCGCGGTGACGATCATGCCGCGGGCGCCGAAGCGGGCCCTGACGCGGTCGCCGGTGAGCCTGCCGAGCAGCATGCCCGCCTCGAAGACCGGGTAGCCCAGCGCGGCGATCGCTTCGGGGGCGCCCAGGGTGTCACGCAGGTAGAGGCCGTTCCAGTCGGCGACCGTGCCCTCGACCATGAACGCGCAGAACGCGATCACACCGAGCAGGTAGACCACCGCCGGCATCCGGCGGCGCCCCTTAGCCGTCGCCTCCCCGGCGATGGCGGGGTCGGGCAGGTAGGTACGGCTGATGAAGACCAGCACGGGGAGCGAGGCCAGGGCGACCAGGGCCAGGTGGGAGGTGGACGACAGGCCCGCGGAGATGGCCGCGGTGCCGATCAGGCCCGCGGAGATGGCCCCCACGCACCAGCCCGCGTGCATGCCGTTCATCAGCGGCCTGCCGTACGCGCGCTCGACCGTCGAACCCTGCGCGTTCATGGCGACGTCGACCGCGCCGAAGGCCATGCCGAAGAGCGCCGCGGCGACCAGCAGCAGCGGGAACGTCGGGGCGAACGCCAGTAGGGCCAGGGTTACCGCGCAGAGGGGAGCGCCGACCCGCAGGATGCTCCGGCTGCCGAAGCGCGCCATCACCCCGCGCATCGACTGCATGGTGACCAGCGCTCCCAGCCCCCACACGAGGAGGGTGACGCCGATCGACGCCTCGGACAGGCCGAGTTTGTCGGACAGCGCTGGGATGCGCACGGTCATCGACCCGCACAGCAGGCCGGCCAGCACGAATGTGAGAACCGCCCCGGTGCGGGCCGTCCTCAGGTCGCGGGTCATGACTAAATCCCTTCAATACAGGTTTCGAATGGCAGTTAAGCGGGGACCAGCTGGAGAGCACCTTGTCGAGCACGTTGGGGGCGGGCGGGCTGAGCGTCGTCTTCGGCTCG